>CATPBM010000178.1 GCA_955652625.1 uncultured Steroidobacteraceae bacterium | reverse complement strand
ATCTGCATCCGCTGCTGACGCTCGATCTGTACGAAGGAGGCGGTCGCGGCCGTTTCGTGACCCCGGACGGGCGCTCGCTGGAGCTGATTCTGCACGGCCGCGACTGGCCGTTCGCGATGGACCGCGACGCGCTGATTCTGCTGTTGCAGGAGGAGGGCGGGGAAGCGCCCTTCACCACGGCCTGGGCACAGATGGATGCGCAGCAGATCGCGCTCGAGCTCGGATGGCTGCAGGTGCGCTGCGGCTCGATCGCGCCCGATTCGGACGAGCTCACTCAGTGAGCGGCGCGCTGCGCGAGCGCAGCGATGTCCTTCAGCAGCAGCGGATTGAAGCGCGCCGGCGCCTCCAGCATGGGGAAGTGGCCACTGCGCCCGAGCACATCGAGAGTGAAGTCCGGGAGCGACCTGCGGATGCGCGCGGCATCGGTCGGCGCAAGATCGGAGTTGATGGCGTACACCGGCACGTGAATGGCGAACAGAAGCGGGCTGAAGTCCATGGCGAGCAACGCCTGCATGCTGGGGATCGCCACCGCAGGCGGCTCGAGCGACATGTCGTAGGCCACCTTCTGCACCAGCACGCGGTCGGCGTCCTTCGGAAATAGCGAGCCCGTGACGAGCTTGCGGGTCTCCCCGACGAAGTCGGCACGGAATGGCGCCATGCGCTGTTCGATGTCCCGGGCTTTAAGCGGCGGCAGGCCCACCGAGCGCAGCGCCTCGACGGCGACAATGCCGATCACACGCGCGCCGATGAGCGGTGTGGCCGCCAGCACCACGGCGCCCCCCATGGAGTGCCCGACCAGGACCAGCTGCGGGTTGGGGATCTCGCGCGTCACGGCCGCGACATCCTGCGCGTAGTTGGCGATCGACCAATCGGTGCGGTTACTGCCCGAGGCGCCGTGGCCGGCGAGATTGACGGCCACCACGGTGTAGAGCGCCGCGAGCGGTTCGATCTGCGCGTGCCAGTAGTTGGCGTCGCATGCCCAGCCGTGCACCAGCACCACGGCCGGCTCGCCGTGTCCGTACACGCGGTACTCGATGTGCACATTGTCGGGCGACATGACGATGCGCGGGCCGTCTGCGGGGGTCGCAGCCGCGGCTGTTGTGCCCGGCGCTGCAGCGGGCGCCTGGTGTTGAGTACACCCGGCCATGCCCGCCAGCAGCACGCTGCACACCGCCACCCGACCATAAGCCATCCGCGACTCCTTTACTCTTCGCGCAGCACCTTGCCGGGATTCATGATGCCGTGCGGATCGAATGCGCGCTTCACGGCGCGCATGAGCGCAAGCTCCACCGGGGAGGCGTAGCGCTCGAGCTCCCCCACCTTGAGTCGGCCGATGCCGTGCTCGGCGCTGAAGCTGCCCCCGAATTCGTGCACCAGATCGTGAACGGCGCGCCGCACGGCGTCCGCGCGCGCCAGGAACGGCTCGGGCGCTGCTCCGGGGGCTGCGCTGAGGTTGAAGTGCAGGCTCCCATCGCCCACATGCCCGTAGGCGATGAGCCGCCCCTCCGGAACATTGCCGCTGAGCCACTGTGCGGCGCGCGCCACGAAATCCGGCAGCGCCGCTACGGCCACGGAGATGTCGTGCTTGAGCCCGACGCCTTCGCGACGCTGCGCTTCGGGAATGTTTTCGCGCACCCTCCACAGCGCCGCGCGCTCGCGCTCATTGCGCGCCACCGCTGCATCGAGCACCGCGCCTTCCCCGAGTGCCGCGCCGAGCGCTGCCTCGAGCACCGCATCGAGTCCCTCCGTGGCGCTCGAGGAGGACAACTCGCACAGCACGTACCAGGGGTAGGGCCGCTCGAGCGGATCCCTGACACCCTCGATGTGCCGAGTGGTGAGCTCGATAGCGATGCGGGGGATGAGCTCGAAGGAGCTGACCCGATCACCGCTCGCATCGCGCAACCGCCCGAGCAGCATCACCGCCGCGCGCACGTCGGCAACCGCTGCGAGCGCGGTGGCATGGGAATGCAGCTGCGGAAAGAGCTTCAGGTTCGCGGCGGTGATGACCCCGAGTGTGCCTTCCGCTCCCAGGAACAGCGACCTGATGTCGTAGCCGGTGTTGTCCTTGCGCAGCCCCGACAGTCCCTCGAGCACGCGGCCGTCGGCCAGCACCACCTCGAGGCCGAGGACGAGGTCGCGCATCATGCCGTAGCGCAGGACGGCGGTGCCGCCGGCGTTGGTGGAGAGGTTGCCGCCGATCTGGCAGCTGCCTTCGGATCCGAGGCTGAGCGGGAAGAAGCGCCCGGCTTCATCGGCGGCGCGCTGCACCTGCGCGAGAACACAGCCGGCCTCGGCGGTGAGGGAGTAGTTTGCGGCGTTGACGCTGCGGAGGCGGTTCAGCCTGCGCAGCGACAGCACTACCTGACGCCCGGATTCATCAGGCGTTGCGCCTCCGCAGTAGCTGGTGTTGCCGCCGTGCGGCACGACGCCCACGCGCCTGGCGTTGCACAGCGCGAGTAGTTGCGAGACCTCGCCTGGCGAGCGCGGCAGCAGCACCGCGAGCGCGCGGCCTTGGTAGAGCCGCCGGTGATCCGCCAGGTACGGCGCGCAGTCCGCGGCGTCGGTGAGCACGCCCTCGGCGCCGAGAATCGCGCGCAGTCCCGCGAGCAGCTCCGGCGCCGCCGGATTCAATGTGAGCCGAGCGGTGAGCCGAGCGTCCGCAGCGCCGCGATGCGCTCATCGAGCGGCGGGTGACTCATGAACAGCCGCTTCAGGCCGCTCGCCACGGAGCCGTCGGCGATGCCGAAGGCGGCGAACTGCTGCGCGGGCAGCGGCTCGTGCACGCGTTTCAGATCCTCCAGTACGGCGATCATGTTGCCGGTGCCGGCAAGCTGCGCGCCGCCGCGGTCGGCGCGGAACTCGCGCCGGCGCGAGAACCACATGACGATGATGTTGGCGAGGATGCCGAGCAGCAGCTGGAGGACGATGACGGTGACGAAGGATGCGATGCCGCGTCCGTCGCGGTCGCCGAACACCGCCCGGTCGATGATATTGCCGATGACGCGCGCCAGGAAAATCACGAAGGTGTTGACCACGCCCTGTATGAGGGTGAGCGTTACCATGTCGCCGTTGGCCACGTGCGTCATCTCGTGGCCGAGCACCGCCTCGATCTCCTGGTGGCTCATGCGCTGCAGCAGCCCGGTGCTCACCGCGACCAGCGCCGAGTTGCGGTTCATGCCGGTGGCAAATGCGTTGGGCTCTGGGGAGTCGAAAATGCCCACTTCCGGCATGCCGACGCCGACGCTGCGCGCGTGACGCTCCACCACCCCGAGCAGCCATTGCTCGCTCGCATCGGGCGAGTCGCCGATGACGCGCACTCCCATGGACATCTTCGCCATCGACTTGGACATCGCGAGCGAGATGAACGAGCCCCCGAAGCCGAACAAGGCCGCGAAAACCAGCAGGCCGAAGAGATTGCTGCCGTGCGCGGCCAGCCAGGCATCCAGGCCGATCAGCCTGGCCACGACCGACAGCACCAGGACCACGGCGAGGTTGGTCGCGAGGAACAGCACGATGCGTTTCATGACGGCAACCTGTACTTAAGGGATAGGGGTTGGCCGGACTCTAC
Organism: uncultured Steroidobacteraceae bacterium; assembly: GCA_955652625.1. GTDB lineage: Bacteria > Pseudomonadota > Gammaproteobacteria > Steroidobacterales > Steroidobacteraceae > 13-2-20CM-66-19. The sequence goes on along the minus strand of CATPBM010000178.1, from coordinate 398 downwards.
CGGTACGGCATTACACCCGCCAGCGTGGGGTCCGGGCGCGAATTTTCAAGGGGCGACCGGCCGGATATTCACCCGAGGGCGACTCCCAGCGCCCGGCCCACCAGGAAGCTAACCGCGCCCGCCCCGCCGCCAATCAGCACCATGCGCAGCGCGCTGCGCAAGGCGCCGCGGCCGGTGAACAGCGACAATCCCAGGCCGATGGCGAACAGCGCCACGAGGATCAGGACCGAAACGGGAAGCACATAGGGGGCGAATGCTGGAAATATGATGTCCAGCCCCTCCAACGCCGAGAGCACCGAAATCGCCGGCAAAAAGCAACACGGCCGGATCGCGGGCGCGCACGTGCCACGGCGACACGTTGCTGTTGTCCGCCCGAAAGCGCTGCCGGTCGTCGATCT
>CATPBM010000177.1 GCA_955652625.1 uncultured Steroidobacteraceae bacterium | reverse complement strand
GTCCGGAAGCGGCGAGATAATCGGTGACAACCTTCGAGCCGGGAGCGAGGCTCGTTTTTACCCACGGTTTGATTTGCAGGCCGCGCTCGACAGCTTTTTTCGCCAGCAGGCCGGCGCCGAGCATCAGCGAAGGATTCGAAGTATTGGTGCAGCTGGTGATAGCGGCGATCAGCACCGCGCCGTCCTTGAGCTCAACGCTTTTCCCGTTGAGCGCGGCGGTAGCGACACCCGTCGCCGAGGGATTGCGCACACGGCGCTCCTCGGCCGCCTTGCTGGCGTTGCTCTGGTACACCTGCCGGGCGTTTTTCAGCGGCACGAGATCCTGCGGCCGGCGCGGCCCGGCGAGACTCGGTTCTACTTTGCCGAGATCAAGCTCGAGTTCGTCGGTGAAGCGGGCGGGCGGGGCGCCCTGGTTGCGCCACAGGCCCTGGGCCTTGGCATAGGCGCTGACGAGCTCGATGCGCTCGCGCGAGCGGCCGGACAGCTCGAGGTATTTCACTGTTTCGGCATCGATCGGGAAGATGCCGCAGGTGCTGCCGTACTCCGGGGCCATGTTGGCGATGGTGGCGCGGTCGGCGAGCGGCAGGTTGGCAAGGCCGTCGCCGAAGAACTCGACGAACTTGTCGACCACACCCTTCCTGCGCAGCATTTCGGTGACGGTGAGCACCAGGTCGGTGGCGGTCGCACCCGGCTGCAGGCGCCCTTCGAGGCGAAAGCCGATGACCTGCGGGATGAGCATGGTGATCGCCTGGCCGAGCATCGCCGCCTCGGCCTCGATCCCGCCCACGCCCCAGCCGAGCACGCCGAGCCCGTTGATCATGGTGGTGTGCGAGTCGGTGCCAACCAGTGTGTCCGGGTAGGCACGGCGCGTACCGCCCGCCTCGGCGTCGAAAATCACCCGCCCGAGGTACTCGAGGTTGACCTGGTGAACGATGCCGGTATTGGGTGGCACCACCGCCAGGTTGCGGAAGGCCGTCTGTCCCCAGCGCAGAAACTCGTAACGTTCGCGATTGCGCGAGAACTCGATGGCGGTGTTGGCGGCCAGCGCTCCCGGGGTGCCGTATTCGTCGACCTGCACCGAGTGATCGATGACGAGCTCGGCGGGGTTGAGCGGGTTGACGCGCGCGGCATCGCCGCCCAGGCGCACGATGGCATCGCGCATCGCGGCCAGGTCCACGACACAGGGGACACCGGTGAAGTCCTGCAGAATCACGCGCGCCGGAGTAAAGGCAATCTCGTGCGAGGGGCTCGCGGCCGGATCCCATTCGAGCAGCGCCTCGATATCGGCGCGGGTGACGCTCACCCCGTCCTCGAAGCGCAGCAGGTTCTCGAGCAGCACCTTCAGCGAATAGGGCAGGCGCGCGAGCTTATCCTGCGGCAGAGCCGCGAGACTCCAGATCTCATATGAGCGGTCGCCTGCCTTGAGTATCGAGCGCGCCCGGAAGCTGTTGGTCATGCGTGTCTCCGCTGCAGAGCACACGAGTATATCGGGCGCACCCGGGGCGCGCTGCCTCGCCTTCAGGCCGCGGCGCTGGCAGCTGCGGCGGGCGCGACTGCTTCTATCACGGCACCGCCGAGACAGCGGTCGCCCTCATAGGCGACGGCGTACTGACCCGGAGTCACGGCGCGCTGCGGGCTCTGGAATGCGATGTGCGCCGTGCCATCGGCACGCGGTGTCAGGATCGCGGGCTGGTCGGCCTGGCGGTAGCGGACCTTCACGGTGCAGCGCAGTGCATCGCGGCGTGGCGGCGCAAGCCAATGCCATGCGGCGGTGGCGAGCGTCGTACTCGACAGCATGGGGTGGTCGCGTCCCTGCACCACGATGAGCGTATTGCGTGCAGCATCCTTGGCCGCGACGTACCAGGGCTGCTCGGAATGACCCGCGCGGCCGCCGATCCGCAATCCGCCGCGCTGCCCGAGGGTGTAGAAGCCCAGCCCGGCATGCGTGCCGAGAGACTCGCCGGCGGGGGTTTCGATGCGCCCGGGGGTCTCAGGCAGAAAGCGGGCGAGAAACTCGCGAAACGGCCGCTCGCCGATGAAGCAAATGCCCGTGCTGTCGGGCTTGTCGAACACCGGCAGCCCCGCACGGCGCGCGCGCGCGCGTACCGCGCCCTTCTCCAGCTGTCCGAGCGGCATCAGGACCTGCGCCAGTTCGGTGCGTCGGACCGCATGCAGAAAGTAGCTCTGATCCTTGGCGGCATCGCGCGCCTTGCACAGCGCGACGCCGTCGGCCCCCTCGACGAGGCGCGCGTAGTGCCCGGTTGCGAAGCGCGACGCCCCGAGGCGCCGCGCCCACGCGAGCGCCGCGCCGAACTTGATTTCGCGGTTGCACAGCACGTCGGGGTTGGGCGTGCGTCCGGCGCGATGCTCGCGCAGGAAATCCTCGAATACCCGCGCGCGGTACTCAGCCGCGAAGCTCGCCCGATGCAGGGGAATGCCGAGTTCGGTGGCGACCGCGCGCGCATCCTGGAAGTCCTGGGCTGCGGTGCAGTAGGCATCGTCGTCCTCTTCCCAGTTGCTCATGAACAGCCCCTGCACGTCCCAGCCGGCTTCCTTCAGGAGCAGGGCGGCGACTGCGGAATCCACGCCCCCGGAGAGGCCCACGATGACGCGGGCGCGGGAGGCGGGCGGTGCAGGCGGCAATACGGACATGCGCGGATTCTAACGCAGCCGGCGCACGCGCCGGGCAAGGCCCCGGCTTTAAGGGCTGACTTCGCTGACCGTGGCGATCGTGGTGACCGAGGCGGCGCTGCGCAGGTCCAGCCGGGAGATGGCTTCGAGCCCGTGACGCTGGCCGGCAAGGTAGTCACGCACGCAGCGCATGACGAGAGGGCTGCGCATGCGAGTCTCGCGTTCTTCGAGCTCCAGGCGCGAGAACCAGTGGGTGCGTACGATGCCGCGATCGAGCCTTTGGGTGGAGTCGTGGTCGGAGACGGTACCGATGAAGGCGAAACGCAGGACCGAGCGGCCGTTGGCGGGATTGCGCCACTGATACACGCCGAGCAGGGCTGCGGGTTCAAAGCGCCAGGCAGTCTCTTCGCGTGCCTCGCGCACCACCGCGGCGAGCAGCGTCTCTCCGCGCTCCACGCGTCCGGCGGGCTGATTGAACAACAGGCGATGATTGATCTTCTCTTCGACGACCAGAAAGCGGCCGGCGGCTTCGGCGACCGCGGCAACGGTGACGTCAGGCGTGCGGGACATGGAGGAAATTGTACCCGCCGGCGATGCGCCGGTCGGGGTCGGTTCGGGTGGGATCGCCTCGAGGTTCAACCGCGACGGCTGGCGCGCAAACCCTGTTCAGCCGCGCTGGCGTTCCAGACCTGATCGAATTCCTGCATATAGAGCCGGGCGGCCGCCGGGTTGTTGATATCGGCGACGCCATCCCAGGTGTCGGCGCGCATGCGGTAGACGATGGCGCGGTCGTCGGCGATGAGATACGTCGACGCGCGTTGCGGAGCCTGCGCTGCCACGTAGCGGATGTCGATGCAGCTCGACAGCCGCCGACCCATGGCGACAAAGCGGTTGTTGTCGCGCAGCACCCGGGTCGGCTCCGCAATCAGCACCCGCACCTTGGAAAAGCTGCGCGTCAGGACGAAATGCTTGATGACTTCGAGAAAGG
>CATPBM010000176.1 GCA_955652625.1 uncultured Steroidobacteraceae bacterium | reverse complement strand
CGTCGGGTTTCGGCGGGGTCGCGGAATCCTCGACCGCGCAGACGCTGACGCCTTCGCTCGTGAGCGCCCGGATGAGCCCCTCGAACTCCTCGCGCGCCCTGGCCTGACTGTCCACGCCTGTGTCCGGATCCGGGGCCTGCTGGAAGGTGTTGGAAGCGGCCGTCTGCGCGTTGTAGCCGAAGGCCTGCGGACGGACCATGAGCACGGCGTCCGCACACTGCTGGCGCGCTTTGGTCTCGGCGGGGGCTGATGGGTCAGGCGGCATGGCCCATTCTCGCATGTCCCGAATTGGCCTCGGGTGAGGAGCGGGAACTTACGGGGACGGATTGTCCGGCAGGCGCTCCGCCTTGGGGGAACTCAGGCGCGCTGCGCCACCTGCTCCTCGTCCTGGGTAGCTTCGAGCTTGTCCAGGACCGGCAGGCGCTGGGTGAGATCGAGCGGCGTGCCCGCGAAATACCGCGCGCAGTCCACCGCCGGCACCGGGCGGGCGAACAGGTACCCCTGCGCGTAATTGCAGCCGAGCTCGCGCAGCTTCGCCAGCTGCTGCCAGCCCTCGATGCCTTCCGCGACCACCTCGATGTGCAGGTGCCGCGCCATGGCAATGATGGCGCTCACGATCGCCAGATCGCTCATGTCGGTCACGAGATCGCGCACGAAGCTGCGGTCGATCTTGAGGGTGTCCACGCGCCAGCGCTTGAGGTACGAGAGACTCGAATACCCGGTGCCGAAGTCATCGATGGCAATGTGCACGCCGAGCTCGCGCAGCTTCGCCACCGCATCCTGGCTCGCCTCGCGAGCCCCGGGCGCGCGGCGCTCGAACACCGCGCTTTCGGTGAGCTCGATCTGCAGGAGCTTGGGATCCAGGCCGTGCTGCTTGGTGAGCCGGGAAATGTTCTCTGCGAGATTGGAGCGCTGCAGCTGCACGGCCGAGATGTTGATCGCGACCGGGACCAGCGCACCATACATCTGCCGCCAGCGCACCATGTCCTCGATCGCCCGCTGCAGCACGAAGTCGCCGATGGGCACGATCAGGCCCGCCTCCTCCGCGACGGCGACGAAGCGCTCGGGACGCACGTAGCCGTGGCTCGGATGCTTCCAGCGCATGAGAGCCTCGAGTGCCACCACCTTGTGCGTCTCGATGTCGACGATCGGCTGGTAGTGAACGTCGAGCTGGTTGCTCTGCAGCGCCGTGCGCAGGCTCGATTCGATGGCGATGCGCTGTTTGAGCCGCTTATCCATGCTCTGGCTGAAAAGCTGGAAGTTGTTGCGGCCGCGATCCTTCGCCTGGTACATGGCAGTGTCCGAGTGCCGCAGCAGCTCGCCCATGGTGATCCCATCATGAGGGTACAGGGCGACGCCGATGCTCACCGTGGTCACGAGCGTGCGCCCGTCGACGACCATTGGCGCACTCAGAGCATGGTTGATGCGCCCGGCCGCATCGTTCACCTGGTCGGTGCTCTTGATACGCTTGATGACCACCACGAACTCATCCCCGCCCATGCGCACCACCACGTCCTCGGAGCGCATGGTCGAGCGGATGCGTTGCGCCACGGTCTTCAGGAGCTTGTCGCCGGTCTCATGTCCGCGCGAGTCGTTGATATGCTTGAAGCGATCGAGGTCCAGGAACAGCACCGCGAGCACGCTGCCGTTCTTCTTCGCCTCCTCGATGGCATCCGGCAGATGCGCCGCGAGGTAGAGCCGATTGGGGAGCCCGGTGAGGTGATCGTGGTGCGCCAGGTGATCGAGCTCCTGGTGCTTCTCGAGCAGCTGCGTCTCGACCTCGCGGCGCACGGAGACGTCATGCACCGCCACCGCCAGCACCTGCCGCTCCGCGAGCATCAGGCTGTAGCAGGTGGCCTCGACGTTACGCTGCGCTGCGTCCTTGCTGCGCTGGCGCATTTCCAGGGGTTCCCGGTTGGTGGCCTCCCGGAGCTTGCCGACGAGAGCAGTCGCATCGACCCCCTCGGCGCTGAAAAGATCGGTGAACGGGAGCTTTTGCAGCTCCTCGATGGAGTACCCGAGGCTGCGCAGCGCGGCAGGATTCGCTGCCACCACGCTGCCCGTCCCGGGGTCGAGCACCAGGGCGGTCGTGGGCCACTGCGCGAAAACGGCCTGGGGCGTGGCGTCGTAGTGCTCGAGCCAGCTTTGCTTGCGCTTTTCCTCGCGCGGGCGCCTGCGCCACAGCACCACCGCGGAGGCGATTGCCGCGCACAGAAGCCCGGTCAGCGCGCCGACCGCAAATGCCAACTGGTTCACATTCTGCCCCACAGATATCCCCCGCAGTGTGGCGGAACGGCTGGCAGCGTGTCGTGCGCTGCGCACAGTTTGGACGCCCTGGGATTATGACGGCGGCTGCGAGCGGGTAATCGCGCGTAAAAGAAATGTCAGCCGGCGGCGGCTGCGGGCTCAAAGCTGACACGACAGGACGCACCCCGCCTGATCTCGTATCCCACGCCTGAGGTTATGACCGCGTTCTCGCCGAACGTGACACCGAGCAGCTCGCGGTTGAAGCGGAACGCACGCAGCACGGGCAGCGGATTCGTCGAGGGCAGGCCCGTACGCTGATCGATGGAGGGAATCGAGCAGCGCGTGCACGGCTTCACCAGGCGCAGCGTGAGCTCCCCGACGCTCAGGGTGTCGATGTGGTCCTCAGCCCAGGCGGGGAGCCCCTCGAGGACGATGTTCGGGCGAAAGCGCTCCATGGGAATCGCCTGCGGCATGCGCGCGTTGAGCTCATCGAGCGAGGCCTGGTTGCAGACGAGGAGCGGAAAGCCGTCCGCGAACCCCATCGGCGCCGGCGCCGTCCCCGCGAACTTCGGATTCGCCACGCGCTGCGGCGCCGGTGGCACGCGCACCAGTCGCACCGGCTGACCCAGAGTCTCACTCATCCAGGCCTGTGCCGCAGTTCCCTGGTCAAGCCCCACGCAGGGATCGTTATGGACGCGCACCGGTACGGGCTCACCGGCCTGCGCGAGCGGCACGGACAGCGGCGGTCTACCTGCGGCCGTGAGCAACAGCGCGTCCTCACCGATCGCCGGCACGATCTGCGCCAGCTGCGGATGCGTGCGCTGGCTTAAGAAAGTGCCCTTGCCATCGATCACCATCCACTGCCGGTCCCACTCGAAGCCCGTTGCCACCACGCGTGCACGAAGCAGCGCGATGCCGCGTGTCGACTTCACCGGGTAGAAGAAGAGACCGGTAACCGTTGCGACCGTGCTCACGTTCCCTCTCGCGTGCGCCCCGCGGCAGTCTGCCATATGCTCGGTGCTCGGCCGCGATGCAGGACGCGTATGGGATCGAAAAAAGGCCCTGAAGAGACCGCCCCAGCCGCCAGCGGCACCTCGGGGTTGGCGCGCACTGCTCTCACCGCCATGGTGAGCGCGAGCGTCATATTCGGCGGACCGCACGCGGAGGGTCGTACCCAGAAGCCTGCGCTGCACGGCCGGCACTGGATGGCGGTCACCGGCAAGCCGCTCGCGGCCACCGCGGGAGCGAAGATATTCGAGCAGGGCGGCAACGCGGTGGACGCCGCGTGCGCCATGATCGCGGCGACCTCGACCATGTGGGATACCCTCTCCTGGGGCGGAGAGACCCAGGCGCTCATCTACAACCCGCACACCGGCAAGGTGATCGGCATCAACGGGCTGGGGGTTGCGCCTACCGGAGCCACACCCGAGTACTTCCACAAGCTCGGCATGAAATATCCGCCCGCCTACGGCCCGCTCGCGGCGGTGACGCCGGGCACGCCCGGCGCACTAATGACCATGCTCGCGGAGTACGGGACCTTGAGTCTTGCGCAGGTGCTGGCGCCCGCGATCGACATGGCGGACGGCTATCCGATGGAAGCCGAGCTCGTGAATACCATCGAGCACTACAAGGACCAGATCAAGCAGTGGCCGGATTCAAAGCGCGTGATGCTCGTGCACCCAGGTGCCGCGCACGAGGCGCCTGAGCCCGGTGAGATCTTCCGCCAGCCGGGCCTGGCCGCCACCTTGCGCAAGCTGGTGGAGGCGGAGCGCCGGGAACTCGCAGCGGGCAAGGATCGCAAGGCTGCGATCCACGCTGCCTACGATCGCTTCTACAAGGGCGACATCGCGCACGAGCTCGTGGGCGCAGTGCGTGAGCTGGGGGGCCTGTTCACGGTCGAGGACCTCGCCAACTGGAAGGTCAAGATCGAGGAGCCGGTGCGCACCAGCTACAAGGGGATCGAGGTCTACAAGCTCACGACCTGGGTGCAGGGCCCGGTGATGCTGCAGACCCTCAACATCCTCGAGAATTTCGATCTCAAGGCCATGGGCTATGACAGCGCCCGCTACATCCACACCCTGTATCAGGCGATGAATCTCGCCTACGCGGACCGGGATTTCTATTACGGCGACCCGGCTTTTTCGCCTGCGTCGCCGATCAAGGGGCTGCTGTCAAAGGATTACGCCCGCGAGCGCGCGAAGCTGGTGCGCCCGGATCGCAACGACGCGGACATCCGCCCCGGCGATCCCTATCCCTTCCAGGGAGACAAGAACCCGTTCCTGGCGGTTCTCGAGAAATGGCACAGCAGAATGCCGCAGCAGTCCCCCATCACCATGGCCGAGTTCGATCGCACGTTTCGCTTAGGCACCACGAGCGTCGAAGCGGCGGATGAGAAAGGCTGGGCCGTCTCGGTGACGCCGAGCGGAGGGTGGGTGCCGGCGGTGATTGCCGGCCACACCGGCATCGGGCTCAGCCAGCGCATGCAGAGCTTCGTGCTGGATGCGAGCGAAAACCCGTACAACGTGCTGCAGCCCGGCAAGCGCCCGCGCGCGACCCTCACGCCCTCTCTTGCGCTCAAGGAGGGCAAGCCGTTCCTGATCTTCTCGGTACAGGGCGGGGACACCCAGGACCAGAACCTGCTGCAGTTCTTCCTCAACGTCGTCGAGTTCGGCATGACCGTGCAGGAGGCGAGCGAGGCTGCGAATATCACGAGCTACCAGATGCGCGATTCATTCAGTGATCACCAGTCCTTCCCCGGGCGGCTCACGGTGAATACCGCAACTCCGACCTGGGTGCGCCAGGAGCTGACGCGCATGGGTTACCAGCTCGAGTACGAGGAGCGCAGCTCAGGTCCGATCAACGCCATATTCGTCGACCGCGCTCACGGCACGCTCTGGGGCGGCTCGAGCAATCACGGCGAGGACTACGGCATCGGGTGGTAGGCCCCTGCGGGTCCCGCGCGCCCGCTACCCCAAAGTGTGAGCCGGATACTGTGATCCGCCGCACAGTTCCGCCCGTGTCTGGTGCGGTCCGGATAGCCACCATCTGTATGCTGATCGTGCTGCCCGGAGCCATTCCGTGAGCACCGGGTCAGCGCGCTTATGGACTCGAAGCACCTCAAGCCGGCCTCCCAGCCAGGCACAGCCAACAAGCCGGCCGATCGGCCCCCGCCCGCGGCCACGGGCCCGTCCGGGCGGGTCGTTCACGATGAGCGCGGCAACGCCGTATGGGACTTCCTCAAGCAGACGAGCCGCGACGCCATCGAGGCGACTTCGCGATTGCTCAGGAGGCTCGACCCTCCTCCCGAGCTGAAGATCGAAGACACGCAGGACAGCAAACTGCGCATTCTTCCAGATGAAGGTGAGGGCGGCGGGTACGACCCTTACAGCAAGCAGGCAGTCAGGCCGCGCAAGCCCGGCGGCAAGTAGGCCCGAGCACGCGGCCGCGGCCGGCATTCTCGGCCTGGAAAATTCCCGGGACCGACGTCAACCGACCTTCGTCTTTCTGGCATCGCGCTTGTGCTTTGCTCCGCGGGTACGCACCGCGGACTGAACGCTGTGCGCATTCAGGATAGCGGCGATCAACCCGGGGAAGCGCTGTTGAATCTCCGCGCAGCGGCTGGTGTTGTGCATTTCCACGCCGCGCCGTTCACTGCGGACCAGCCCTGCTTCCCGAAGCGCCTGAAAGTGTTGTGACAGGGTGGACTTGGGAATGCTGCGGTCGCGGATCCGCAGAAAGTTCGAGCAGATCTGTGCCCCCTCAGAGCCCGCCAGCTCCGCATAGATCGCGGCGCGCACAGGATCGGACAGAACGTGGAGGATGCCCTCCACGCTGACGTCTTCGATCGACGGGTGAATCAGAGGTCTCATGACATTCATTTTAGCAGCGCTTGACAAGTAGTTCTATAGTTCGTAAAATCCGAACTATGGGAGTACAGAACTCCTTCCATCCACATCAGGACACGTCATGAGCAAGCTCAAAGGTAAGGTCGCCCTCGTCACTGGAGCATCCAAAGGCATCGGCGCCGCCATCGCCAGGTCGCTGGCTGCGGAAGGCGCGTCAGTGGTCGTGAACTACGCCTCGAGCAAGGCTGGCGCCGACGCCATCGTCGCCGAGATCAGCGCAGCAGGCGGCAAGGCCGTGGCCGTGCGCGGCGACGTCTCCAGGGCAGCCGATGCGCAGGCGATCGTCAATGCAGCGATCGAGCGCTTCGGCCGGCTCGACGTCCTCGTCAACAACTCGGGCGTCTACAAATTCTCCCCCCTCGAAGACATCACGGAAGAACACTTCCACAAGCACTTCAATGTCAACGTGCTCGGGCTGCTGCTCGTCACCCAGGCCGCGGCCAGGCACCTCGGCGAGGGGTCGAGCATTATCAACATTGGATCGGTCGTCTCCCGTATCACCCCTCCCGGGAGCGTGGTGTACACCGGGACCAAGGCTGCCGTGGATGGCATCACCGGCGTGCTGTCCCGCGAACTGGGCCAGCGCAAGATTCGGGTCAATGCCATTAATCCGGGCATGGTCGAGACAGAAGGCACACGCGCGGCCGGGTTCATCGGTTCCGACTTTGAAACCGGCACCGTCGCGCAGACACCGCTGGGTCGCATCGGACAGCCGAACGACATTGCATCGGTCGCCGTATTTCTGGCCTCAGACGATTCCCGCTGGCTGACCGGCGAGCAGCTGCTGGCTGGCGGCGGCCTGCACTGATCGGCCGAAACATCTAAACGGGCCGGCGTCATGCCGGGGCGCCCCCGGGTGCATATCAGCCTTTGGGGCCCTTGGCGGCGGATACCACCGTGTAGTGCTGCACCTGCGGCTCAAATTCCAGCAGGAATTCCTCATCTTCCGGGTAGTACTTGGCCTTCAGAACGTCCTCTCCTGCAAAGGCGCCAATGGCCTCCTCCGATTCCCAGCGCGTGACTGTGAGGAAGTGGCTCACGTCTAGCTCGTCGCGCCGCAGGATCGCGACTTCAAGGTTCCCCGCGATCGAGCGGTAGTCCGGAATGGCGCGAATTGTCAGGAAGGCGGAGTATTCGTCGGCGCGATTGCGCGCGGTTCGTCCGTGCCAGATGCGAGTGATCATGTGCGTTCTCCGATGAGTCGAATACGAGATGCGCAGCTTGCGCTGAAAGATTCGTGCCATGAAACCTGTGATTGCGGCTCTGTGCGTTTTGGTCACCTCGGCCGCAGGCGGCGCCCGCGCCACGACGGTGCTGATCACCGGGTCCGACCGCGGACTGGGTCTGGAATTCGCCAGGCAATACGCCGCTCGCGGCGACACGGTGATCGCCACCTGCCGCCATCCCGAGAAGGCCGCCGGGCTGCAGGCGCTGGCAAGTGCCAACAAGGGCGTCGTGGTGGAGAAGCTCGACGTCAGCGACGATGCCGACATCAAGTCGCTCGCCGCCCGATACAAGGCCCGGCCCATCGATATTCTCATCAACAACGCAGGTGTCCTGGGCGCACACGAGGATCAGACGCTCGGTACCTTCAGCCGCAAGGGCTTCCATGAGGTAATGGATGTCAACAGCTTCGGGGCGCTGGCGGTGTCCGAGGCATTGCGCGAGAACGTGATCGCCAGCACCCAGAAAAAAATCATCGCCATCACCAGCGGGGCTGGGTCCATCACCCTCGCCGGCGGTAAGCCCCGGCGACCTTACTACTATCAAATGAGCAAGGCGGCCCTGGACATGGGCATGCGGAGCCTCGGCGCGGACCTTAAATCGCAGGGCGTAGTCGTGGCGCTGGTGGCACCCGGAGGAGTCGACACCGAAATGAACGCTGCGTTCCGCAGCGACTATATGTCGGGGACCTCTCCCCCGGCCAAGCCGGCGGAGGCCATTGCGAAAATGATGGCACTCATCGACAGGCTGGACCAGGCGAAAGCCGAATCGGGGATCAACGTGCTGGACGGCACGATCATCCCCTGGTAGTCAGTCGCCGCCGAATAAGGCGCGCATCCGCTGCGTGTCCCCGTTTGGTTTGCGGATGGTTACTTCGCGCCACTCGCCGTCCGGGTTCTGCGGCATCGCGAGTATCGCCTGGCGCGCTTCCGCCAGACGGTGTTTGAGCAGGGGTCTTAAGGCCAGGAGCGGCGCCATCTCCTGCTTCTCCTCGTCCGTCTCGGCGAGCTCCACGTCGCAGAAACCGCGGAAGTACTCCGCGAACCACGCCTCGTAGAGTTGCAGCGGCTCAGCGAACGCCGCGTCGTGCATGAGGTGCTCGCCGAGATGGTACGTGCACAGGTAACTCGAGCTGCAGCGCACAAAGTTTGCGTGCTCGATCATCAGGGCGTTGGAGTAGTCCCGGCATCCGTAGAAGAGCGCAAACAAACGCATGCGTCGGGCGCCGCTGAGCTCTCGTTCGCGT
>CATPBM010000175.1 GCA_955652625.1 uncultured Steroidobacteraceae bacterium | reverse complement strand
TGAGCCGGATCCCGGCGCCGGAGGGATTGTCTGGAGCCGAGATGGCAAGGCTCTCGCCATTCAAATGCTGTCGATCGACAACAAGGATCGTTGGATCGCCAGTGTGGATTTCGTCAAGTACGCGCTCCTCCCCCAGCATCCACTGCGCGAAGCGCTCCGGCCCGAGCTCCTCGAGCTTCTGCCTGGTGCCGGGCACGGGCGCGGCGAGCGGCACGGGCGGCAGTTTCGCAGCCGCGAAATGTGCCGGGCGCGCGCGGCCTTTGACTTCCGCATTGCCGTTGACGATGGTGGCGCCGAGGTAGGAAAGAATGCGCGTGGCGCGGTCGCGCTTGCGCGGCCAGTGAAACAGCTCCGGGGTCTCGTCGATGAAGCGCGTGGTGTAGTCCCCGTGCGCAAAGCGCGGGTGCGTGATGAGCTGGTCGAGAAAGCGCAGGTTGGTGACCACGCCGCGGATGCGAAACTCCCACAGCGCGCGATGCATGCGCGCGATGGTCTCTTCCGCGGTCGGCGACCAGGCGGTCACCTTCACGAGCAGCGAGTCGTAGGAGCGCGTGAGGATCGCGCCGGCGTAGGCGGTGCCGGCGTCCAGGCGGATGCCGAATCCGGCGGGGCTGCGGTAGGCGGCGATCTGCCCGTAGTCCGGGATGAAGTTGTTTTCCGGGTCCTCGGTGGTGATGCGGCACTGCAGCGCGTGCGCGCTCAGGCGGATATCGGCCTGCTGCGGCACGCCGCTCGCGCTCGTGCCGATGCGCGCGCCATCGGCGATGCGGATCTGCGCCTTCACCAGGTCGATGCCGGTCGCACACTCGGTCACGGTGTGCTCGACCTGAATGCGCGGATTGACCTCGATGAAATAGAAGTGGCCATCGTCGGCGTCCTGCAGGAACTCCACGGTGCCGGCGTTGCGGTAGCGCGCGGCGCGCGCGATGGCGAGCGCCGCGGCGCACAGCTCCTCGCGCTGCGCCGGGGTGAGGAACACCGCCGGCGCGCGCTCCACTACCTTCTGGTTGCGCCGCTGCACGGTGCAGTCGCGCTCGAACAGGTGCACGAGCGTGCCGTGCGCGTCGCCGAGGATCTGTACCTCGACGTGGCGCGCGCGCCGCACGAGCTTCTCGAGATACACCTCCTCGTTGCCGAAGGCGGCGTGCGCTTCGCGCCGCGCAAGCGGCAGCAGCTCGCGCAGCTGCGCCTCGCCCTGCACCAGGCGCATGCCGCGCCCGCCCCCGCCCCAGCTCGCCTTCAGCATCACCGGGTAGCCGATGCCGGCGGCGAGCCGCGCGCACTCATCAATATCCGCCGGCAGCGGTGCCGTCGCCGGCATGACCGCGACACCGGCCACGACCGCCAGCTCCCGCGCCGAGACCTTGTTGCCGAGCAGGCGCATGGTGTCAGGCTCGGGCCCCACGAACACGATGCCGGCGGCCGCGCAGGCGCGTGCGAATTCCGGGTTCTCGGACAGAAAGCCGTAACCGGGGTGAATGGCATCCACGCGCGCCTCGCGCGCGATGCGCAGAATGTCCGCGACGTCGAGATAGGCCTCGACCGGCCCCTTGCCGGCAGCGACGAGGTAGGCTTCGTCGGCCTTGGTCCGGTGCAGCGAGAAGCGGTCTTCCTGGGAGTAGATCCCCACCGTGCGCAGGCCGAGCTCGCTCGCCGCGCGCATGACGCGAATGGCGATTTCGCCGCGGTTAGCGACCAGGAGGCTCCGGATCCCCGGCGACGTGGCGGGTTTCACCTTATGATTTACCGTCGGATGTTTGGGGAAAGCCGCGACACGCGCAACAGGTGCAGCGGCACTTTGATGATAGCCGCAGAGAGGAAAAGATGTCGCGCCTGAATCCGCTCGCGCTCCTGTGTGTGAGTCTGCTGGCGGCTGCGGCGCCGGCCGCGAGCCCGCACCCGATCGCCATCGCCATCCACGCCGGCGCAGGGGTGATCGAGCCGGCGAGGATGACCTCCGAGCGCGAAGCCTCCTACAGGTCGGGCCTGGCGGCGGCGCTGGATGCGGGCTACGCCGTCCTCGAGCGCGGTGGCACGAGTCTTGATGCCGTGCAGACCGCGGTGCGCATCATGGAGGATGATCCGCAGTTCAACGCGGGCCGCGGCGCGGTGCTCAACCACGAGGGCGATGCCGAGCTCGACGCCGCCATCATGGACGGCAGCGGCCCGCGTGCCGGCGCGGTGGCGGCGGTGCGCCACGTAAAGAACCCCATCGACCTGGCGCGCCTGGTCATGGATAAGAGCCCGCATGTGCTGCTGGTGGCCGACGGCGCCGAGGACTTCGCCCTCGAGCAGGGCGTGGTGCTGGTGCCGCGCAGCTACTTCCGCACCCCGCAGCGCCTGCACGAGCTCGAGGAGGCGCGGCGCGCCGAGAATGAGCGGGCCAGGGCTGCCGCGGTGAGCGCAAGCGGCACGGTCGGCGCGGTGGCCGTGGACCGCGCCGGCAATATCGCCGCCGCGACCTCCACCGGAGGGCTTACCAACAAGCACGTCGGCCGGGTGGGCGACTCACCCCTCATCGGCGCCGGCACCTATGCCAACAATGAATCCTGCGCCGTGTCCGGCACCGGCCAGGGGGAGTACTACATCCGCCAGCTGGTGGCTTACGACATCTGTGCGCTGGTGCATTACCGCCACCTGACGCTCGCGCAGGCGGTGCACCAGGTCATCCACGAGAAGCTGCGACGCACCGGCGGCGAAGGCGGTGTGATCGCCCTCGACCCCGCCGGCAACGTCGCGATGGACTTCAACAGCATCGGCATGTTCCGCGGCGCGCGCGACTCGGCGGGTAAGCGCGCGATCGGCATGTACCGCGAGGACGCGAAGTGACGCGCCAGAAGCCGGGCATGTACTCCATCGCCATCCACGGCGGCGCAGGGGCGGTGCCGCGCGCCGCACTGCCACCCGAGCGTGAGGCGCGTTACCGTGCGGGCCTCGAAGCTGCGCTCGACGGCGGTTATGCCGTGCTCGAGCGGGGCGGCTCGAGCCTCGAGGCCGTGACCACCGCGGTGCGCAGTCTCGAGGACGACCCCTTGTTCAACGCCGGCCACGGCGCCGCCCTCACCCGCGATGGCGCGGCCGAGCTCGACGCGGCGGTCATGGACGGCCAGCAGATGCGCGCCGGCGCGGTCGCCTCGGTGCGCCACGTGAAGAATCCGATCGAGCTCGCGCGGCGCGTGATGGAGAAGTCCCGTCACGTGCTGCTGGTCGGCGCGGGCGCCGAGGAATTTGCCCTGGAAGAGCGCTTCGTCCTGGTCCCCAACCAGTACTTTCGCACCGCGGAGCGCCAGGAGCAGCTCGAGTGCGAGCAGCGCGGCAAGCGCGTGTCGGACCTGGTGCCCTCTTCCGCGCAGGGCACCGTGGGCGCCGTGGCGCGCGATGCGTCCGGCAACCTCGCCGCCGCAACCTCCACCGGCGGCATGACCAACAAGCGCCCGGGCCGCGTCGGGGACTCGCCCATTATCGGCGCCGGCACCTACGCCAAGAACGGCGTGTGCGCGGTGTCGGCCACCGGGCATGGCGAATACTTCATCCGTGCGGTGGCTGCACACCACGTGTGCGCCGCGGTGGAGTATCGCGGCCTGACACTCGAGCAGGCGGTGCGCGAGATGCTGCACGAGATCCTGCCGGCACTGGGAGGCGATGGCGGGCTCATCGCGGTCGACAACGATGGGGGACTGGTGCTGGACTTCAGCACCGACGGCATGTTCCGCGGGGCGCGCGACTCCAGCGGGCGACGCGAGATCGCGATCTACTAAAGGGCGTTGCGGCAGCGCGTTGCGCCCCCCTCGTTGCGGCGCTAGGCCGCGTGCGGCTCGCGGGCGCGAAAGGCGCTCGGCGGGCGCGGCTCCCAGCGCGACCAGACGCGCCGCAGGTGCTGCGCCGAGCGGAAACCCGCACGCGCCGCCACGCGCTCCAGATCCAGTCGGCTGCCGGTGACCAGCTGCTTCGCGAATGCGAAGCGGATCAGCTGCACGTAGTCGAGCGGCGAACAGCGCGCGTGCTCGGCGAACAGGCGCGCGAGATTGCGCGCGCTGGTGCAGGCCACCGCCGATAACTCCGCCGAGCTCCAGCGCGCTGCCGGATCGCGCGCCACGGCGTCCTGCACCCGGTGAACCGCCGGGTGCAGGTGGTTGCGGTGCATCACCCAGGGCGAGAGCGCCGGATCGGTGCCCGCGCGGCGCAGGTACACGACAAGCTCGCGCGCCACGTCGGCAGCGACGCGCGCGCCCTGTTGCTGGCCGATCACGTGCAGCGCGAGATCCAGCCCGGCAGTGACTCCGGCGCTGGTGAACACCGCTCCGTCCTGCACGAAAATGCGGTTGTCGAGCACGCGCGCACGCGGCTCCACGCGCCGCAGCTCATCGAGATGGGCGTGATGGGTGGTACAGTCGCGCCCGGCCAGCAGGCCGGCGTGCGCGGCGAGCACGCTGCCGGCACAAACGCCCAGCAGCAGCACGTGCTCGGTGACGCCGCTGCGCAGCCACTCGATGAGGCGTCGCGTCGCGGGCTCCTGCGGATCGATCCCGGCGCCGCTGACGCCGGTGAGCACCAGCACGCTGCCGGGCGCAAGGCGTGCCGGCAGCGGCTCGAGGGCCGAGAGGCTGAGCCCCACGGCCGACTGCAGGCTGGCGCGCGCCCCGACGAAGCGCAGGCGGTAGCTGCCGGGCACCAGACTCGCCGCGTTGCGGAACGCATCCGCGGGTCCGGCCACGTCGAGCAGCACCACCTTCGGCAGCAGCGCGAAAACGACTTCCCGCGTGGGCATCGGCCGCACGCAAAGCCTTCAGCCGAGCGCGCCCGCGGTCGATACGATGCGCGCGAAACGATCCTCCAGCACCATCTCGGTGCGCTCCTGGATCTCCGCCACTGACACCTCGCGGCCGCTGCGGGTGCGCATCGGGAAGGTAAGGGTCGCGTCGGTCACGTAGCGCACGCTGAACCCGAGGTCCGAGGCGTGTCGCGTGGTCGTCTCGCAGCACTGCTCGGTGCGGATGCCCGTGATCAGGAGCTCGCCGATGCCGCGCTGGCGCAGCCAGTCTTCGAGGCTCGCGCCGTCGGCCGTGCGGCCGAAAAGGGCGGAATGCACCTGCTTGTAGAACACCGCATCCGCCTGCAGCGAGAGCTCGGGCATGGCGCGCACGTAGCCCGAAGCGGACGTGAACGGGTTGTCCATATCGTCGCCGGGCTCCTGATGGAAGACCTGCACGACCGGAATGCCGCGCGAGTGGCAGCGGTCGATGAGCGACTGCACGTTACGCAGAAATCCCGGCAGGTCCTGCTCTCGGAAGTAGGGGCGCCTGCGAAAGGATTCCTGCACGTCGACGACGATCAGAGCTTGTTTCATGGTGCGCGCAAGGCCTCCGGTGAAGAATCGGCATTATCTTCCAGCACCGGAGATGCTTGCGCCACTGCTGCGGCGGACGTGCGCCGGGCAAAAACGGACATACCCCCACCGGGGCGGGGCGCGGAGGCGTCCTGCCGTCAGGCGCCGCTCTTCGGGCAGCTAAATTCCTTCTGCGCGCGCTCCTTGGGGATGACGAGCTTCCAGCCCGCCGGGATGTCGAACTGCGTGGCCGGGACGGGCCCCGCAGCGATCGAGGTGGTCTCCACCGTGAATTGCGCGGCCTGGATC
>CATPBM010000174.1 GCA_955652625.1 uncultured Steroidobacteraceae bacterium | reverse complement strand
GTCCTTCTTGTGCAGCGAACGGTCGCTCGCCGACAGCCGGCCCTTGAAGAACAGCTTCTGCCACTGCTTGACCATGCCGTCACCGAAGTTGTTGAGCACCACCACTTTCACCGGCAGGTCGTAAGTGGTGACGGTCTCGAGCTCCCCGATGTTCATGCGGATGCTGGAGTCGCCGTCGATGTCGATCACCAGGCGCCCGGGTTGCGCGATCTGCGCGCCCACGGCCGCCGGCAGCCCGAAACCCATGGTGCCCATGCTGCCGGAGGTGAGCCAGAGCCTGGGTGAGGTGAAATCGCAGTACTGCGCCGCCCACATCTGGTGCTGGCCCACGCCGGTACTGATGATGGCCTCACCGCGCGTGCGGCGGTTGATTTCCTCAATGACGTAGTAGGGCTGAATGAGCGGGCTGTCGCGGTCGTAATTCATGGCGTACACGCGCTTGAGCTCCGCGAGCTCGGCCAGCCACGGGCCGAAGTCGCGCCTGAAACCGGCCTGCCGCCCGTGCGCGCTCAGCACCTGCAGCGCCTCTGGTACCAGCCCCACGTGGCTCCACTGCACGCGCTTGACCTTGTTGACCTCGGCGCGGTCGACGTCCAGGTGCGCGATGCGCCGCGCGTTCTTCGCGAACTTTTCCGGCACGCCCGCCACACGGTCATCGAAGCGCGCGCCCACAGCGATTAGAAAGTCGCAATCATCCACCGCGTAGTTGGCGAAGGCCGCGCCGTGCATGCCCAGCATGCGCATGGCCAGGGGACTAGTGGTGTCGAGCGCCCCGATCCCCATGAGTGTGGTCACCACCGGGATGTTGAAGGTGGTTGCGAATTCGGCCAGCGCGGGGGCGGCGTTGCCGTTGATCACCCCGCCGCCGGCGTAGATCAGCGGGCGCTGCGCCTCACCCAGCATGGCGAAAAAGCGCTCCGCCCCCGCGCTATCCAGCTGCGCCTGCATGAGCTCGTGCATGCGGCGGCGGTAGCCGGGGATCCCCAGCAACCCCTCGCCGCGGAAGGTCCCGTCCCAGTTCTGGACGTCCTTCGGGATATCGATCACCACGGGCCCCGGACGGCCGGTGCGGGCGATCTCGAACGCCGTGCGCATCGTGCTCTCGAGCCGGGTGGGGTCGGTCACGAGGAAAATGTGCTTCGCGACCGAGCCCATCAGGGAGGGCACCGGGGCTTCTTGGAAGGCATCCGTCCCCATGGATGCCCGGGCTACTTGGCCACAAATGACTACAATAGGTACCGAATCGGCCATGCAATCGCGCACGGGTGTAACAGTATTGGTTGCACCGGGTCCGGAAGTGACGAGACAGACCCCCACCCGGCCCGTCGCCCGGGCATAGCCTGCGGCCATGAACCCCGCCCCCTGCTCATTGGCCGGGACGATGAGCGGGATCTGCCTCTCGCCAAGGCGGGCGGCCTCTTCGTTGTAGAGGAACACCGCGTCGTACGTGGGCAGGATCGCCCCGCCGCTGTAGCCGAATATGGCGGTGACACCCTCATCGGCGAGCACCTGCATGATCATGCGGGCGCCGCTCATGCGCTCCCCGGCTTTGGGGTGCCCCTCCAGAGGGCGTGGCTGGATGACCGTGTCGCTCATGGACGCGCTTCGTGGCCTCGACGTAAGGGAAAAAGTCGCAGGGGTCGGTCAGCGTAGCAGGTTGCTTCCATGGTGCAAACTCGCGCCGATCCTTTATTCTCGCGCTCGTCCCGCACTTCCCGCGGCTATTTTTCCTGCTTTTCCCATGCGTCACATCATCGCGATCCTGCTGCAGAACGAAGCCGGCGCCCTCACGCGCGTCGCGGGACTTTTCTCCACGCGCGGTTACAACATCGAATCCCTGTCCGTCGCGCCGACCGAGGATCCGACGGTCTCGCGCCTGACGCTCGTGACCAGCGGCTCCGACCAGGTCATCCAGCAGATCGCCAACCAGCTGAACAAGCTCGTGGACGTGGTCAACGTGCTCGACATGACGCGCGGGGAGCACCTGGAGCGCGAGCTCGTGCTGCTGAAGCTCAGGGTCGATCCGGGCGCGACCGACACGGTGCGCGGCCACGTGGTGCGCAGCGGCGGCCGCGTGCTGGATCCTGCGGTGGAGGGCTTCATCGTCGAGCTGACGGCGAGCGAGGCGGAGGTCAACGGCTTCGTCGCCGAGCTGGGGCGCCGCGCGGAGCTGCTCGAGGTGGTACGCAGCGGCGCGCTCGGCATCAGCCGCAACGCCCGCCCGCTGCGGGCGCGCCCGGCGCCTGCCAGCGCCTGATCCAACGCACGCGGCGCTGCGCGCCGGAGCCTAGGGCACCAGCACCGTCGAGCCGGTGGTGCGCCGGCCCTCCAGATCGCGATGCGCCTCGGCGGCGCGCGCCAGCGGATATTTCTGCCCGATCACCACGCGCACCTTGCGGGCGCGCACCGCCGCGAACAGCTCGTGCGCCGCGGCGGTGAGCTCCTCGCGCGAGGCGATGTAGTTGAAGAGCGTGGGACGCGTGAGGAACAGCGAGCCGCGCTTGGAGAGCTCGAGCGGGCTGATGGCGGGCGGCGGCCCGGAGGCATTGCCGAATGTCACCATCATCCCCAGGCGCCTCAGGCAATCGAGCGAATCCATGAACGTGTCCTTGCCCACCGCGTCGTACACCACGGGCACGCCCGCGCCGCGGGTCAGCGCCTTGACACCGGCGACCAGCTCGTCGCGCCCGGAAATCAAGACCCGCCAGCAGCCGTGGCGCCTGGCGATCTCCGCCTTCGCGTCACTGCCGACGACGCCAATGACCTTCGCCCCGAGCGCTTTGGCCCACTGACACAGGATGAGGCCGACGCCGCCCGCGGCGGCGTGCACCAGAATCGTCTCCCCGCGCGCTACCCTGTAGGTGCGGCGGATGAGGAAATGCGCCGTGAGTCCCTTGAGCATCAGCGCTGCGGCTTCCTCGTCGGAGACGCCGCGCGGTACCTTCACCAGGCGCTCCGCCGGCACGTTGCGCAGCTCGCTGTAGGCACCGGGGCTGGGATAGACGTAGGCGACGCGCTCGCCGACCTTGAACCCGCGCACGCCGCGTCCGAGCGCCGTGATGACGCCGGCCGCCTCGCGCCCCAGACCGCTCGGCAGAATGACGGGGTACAGACCGGTGCGATCGTAGACGTCGATGTAGTTGACGCCGATCGCGGTGTGACGGACCTGCACTTCCTTCGCGCCGGGCTTGCCTGGGGTGACCTGCTCGATGCGCAGGACGTCAGGTCCACCGTGCTCGTGAAAACGAATCGCTGTGGGCATGGCGGGCAGCATAGCCTTGCACGGCATGCCGCCCAAGCGTGGCGGAGCCCTTACAGCGCCGCGTCGTCGGTCTCCCCGGTACGGATGCGAATGACGCGCTCGATGTCGGTGATGAATATCTTGCCGTCGCCCACCTTGCCGGTCTTGGCGGCCTTGAGGATCGCCTCGATGACCTGGTCGACCAGGTCTCCGCGCACCGCCACCTCGATGCGGGTCTTGGGCACGAAGTCCACCACGTACTCGGCGCCGCGGTACAGCTCGGTGTGTCCGCGCTGGCGGCCGAAGCCCTTGACCTCCGTGACCGTCATGCCCGAGACGCCGATATCCGAGAGCGCGGCGCGCACGTCGTCGAGCTTGAACGGCTTAATGATCGCGGTGACCAGTTTCATGGGCGGACTCCGTCTGCGGGGAGCAGAAGCGCGGGTGATTTTGCAGTTTTCATGCCACGCGGTGGAACAGGGCTAACCCATGCACTGGTGGCGCGCAGCACCGCGGCGGAGCGCGACTGCGCACCATTGTAGAGCGCCCGCTAGCTGTGCATGCCCCGCGCTGGTGCGGTCAGACTTTAGGTTCATGGGCTATCCTTCGGGCCAATGTACGAGCAGATCGTGATCGCGGGGGGCGGCCAGGCCGCCGTACAGGCCGTCGACACACTACGCCGCAAGGGCTTTACGGGGAAGCTGACGGTGGTGGGCGAGGAGCCCTGGCTCCCCTACCAGCGTCCCCCGCTATCGAAGAAATATCTCGCTGGCACGCTCGAGCGCGAGCGTCTCATGATCCGCCCGGCGCAGTTCTACGCCGATCACAACGTGCAGGCGCACCTCGGCCGGCGCGTCACCGACGTCGCGCGCCGCGAGCGCCACGTGCGCCTCGATGACGGCCTGGTGCTGCCCTACGATGCACTGGTGCTGGCCACCGGCAGCCGCCCGCGCCGGCTGCTGGCTCCCGGCGCCGAGCTGCCTGGTGTGCATTACCTGCGCACCATCGCGGACGCCGATCGCATCCGCGCCGAGTGCACGCCGGGCGCCCGCCTGCTGATCATCGGCGGTGGCTACATCGGGCTCGAGGTGGCCGCGACCGCGCGTGAGCGGGGAATGGGGGTGACGGTGCTCGAGATGGCCGAGCGCGTGATGAATCGCGTGACCTGCCCGCAGGTGTCCAGCTTCTACGAAGCCGAGCACGCGCGTCACGGTGTGCACATCCGCTGCCATGAGACCGTGCGCGCGCTGCACGGCGACGGGCACACGGGGCGCGTGCGCGCGGTGCTGACCGAGCAGGGCGGGGAGTACCCCGCCGACATCGTGGTCATCGGCGTCGGGGTGGTGCCGGCGGATGAGCTCGCCAGGGCCGCGGGACTCGAGTGCGAAAACGGGGTCGTGACCAATGGGCACTGCGGCACCTCGGACCCGGCGGTGTACGCCGCGGGCGACTGCGCGAGCCACCTCAATCGCCAGTACGGCCGGCACCTGCGCCTGGAATCCGTCGACAACGCCTTCGAGCAGGGCACGACCGTGGCGCTGAACCTCCTCGGCACACCCACCCCGCATGACAAGCTGCCTTGGTTCTGGTCGGATCAGTTCGACCTGAAGCTCATTATCGTCGGTGTGGCCCACGGCTATGACACGGTGATCCTGCGGGGTGCGCCCGCGACGCGCAGTTTCAGCGCCTGTTACCTGCGCAATGGGGAGCTCGTCGCCATCGACAGCATCAACGCGCCCAAGGACCAGATGGCGGCGCGCAAGCTGATCGCCGCGCACGTGCGCCCCAACCTGGACAAGCTCGCAGACCCTGCCATTGCGCTCAGGGACACGGTCTGAGCTTCGGTTGCGCAGGCGCCCCTGGCGCCGCGGTTTGGCAATATGTCGAATCAGCGCAGCACCAGGAGCAGATCCTTAACCTCCACGGCCTGGCCGGGACGGGCGAGGACTTCCGCGATCTCCCCGTCGCTCTCGGCGCGCACCGCGGTTTCCATTTTCATGGCTTCGAGCGTCAGCAGTAGCTCCCCGCGCGCCACCGTCGCCCCGACTGCCGCCTTGACGGTCGCGATCACGCCCGGCATCGGCGCGCCGACGTGGCGCGGGTTGCCGGGCTCGACCTTGCGCGCCGGCGGGCGCCGGGCGACGAGGCTCCTGTCCGGCACACGCACCGAGCGCGGCTGGCCGTTGAGCTCGAAGAACACCGTGCGCGTGCCGTCTTCGTGCGGCTCGCTGGTCGCAACGTAGCGCACGATGAGCGTCTTGCCGCGCTCGAGCTCGATGCTGATCTCCTCCCCGGGCTCCATGCCGTAGAAGAACACCAGCGTCGGCAGGATCCCCGGATCTCCGTACAGCAGCCGCTCCTGGGCGTACTCCAGCCACACCTTCGGATACATGAGATAGGACGCCAGGTCCTCGTCGGTGACCGGGCGGGGCAGTCTTTGCTGAATGCGCTCGCGCTCGGCGTCGAGATCCACCGCGGGCAGCAGCGTCCCGGGACGGACCGCCAGGGGCTCGGCGCCTTTGAGCACCTTGCGCTGCAGGCCAGGCGGAAAGCCGCCGTGGGGCTGACCCAACTCGCCACGGAACAGCTGCACGACCGATTCCGGAAAGGCGACGTCGGTATCCGGGTCGAGTACCTGCTCGCGGCTGATGCCGCTCGTCACCATCAGCAAGGCCAGGTCGCCCACCACCTTGGAGG
>CATPBM010000173.1 GCA_955652625.1 uncultured Steroidobacteraceae bacterium | reverse complement strand
AGGTGATGCTGTCTATATTGCCAACCCCGGCAACCGCGCCCTCGATCTTCTGCATGATCTGGGTCTCGACTTCCTGCGGCGAGGCGCCAGGCTGATAGACCTGCACCAGCACCAGCGGGAAGGAGACATCCGGGTTGAGCGTTACCGGCAGCCGCAGGAAGGCGATCGAGCCCATGAAGAGCAGCACGACAAACAGCACCACGGGCGTGACCGGGTGGCGGATCGCCCAGGCGGAAATGTTTTTCATGAGCCCGGACTCTTAGGTCTTGCCGGCCGCGGCCGCAGCCACTGTGACGGCTTCACCGTCACGCAGGAAGCCGCCCGCGGTCGCGACGACGCGCTCATTGCCGGTGAGACCCTCGGCGACTATCACGCCGGTCTCCGTGGTACCGGAGACGCGCACCGGGCGACGCTCGACCTTGCCCGCGGAGTTGACGATGAGCACGTAACTGCCCTTGGTATCGGCCATCACGGCGGTCTGCGGCAGCACCGGGCGCTGCGCCTTGTCGATCGCCACGACCGCGCGCGCAAACGCCCCCGGGCGCAGCGCCGGATCGGGCTTGAGCTGGATGCGAATATCACCGAGCCGGGTCTGCGGGTCGATGATGGCGCCGAGCAGGCGCACCTCTCCGGTGAACGGCCGCGCCACGCCCGTCAGGTACACCGTTGCCAGCTGGCCGGTTTTTACCTGCGCGAGGTCCTGCTCGGCGATCTGTCCGCGCATCTCGACCTCGCCCCCGCTGGCCACGCGAAACAGCGCCTCCCCGCCCGGACTGGCGATCTGTCCGACTTCCGCCCTGCGCGTCAGCACCGTGCCTTCGACGGGTGCGCTGAGGCGCGTGCGCGCCAGGCGCGCCCGTGCCTCGGCGAGCTGCGCGGCGACGACCTTGACGTTCGCGGCATCCGTCAGTGCAGTCGCGCGGCGCTTCTCGATGTCCTCCGCGGACAGCGCTCCCGCGCTCGCGACACCCTGCGCGCGCTTGTACTCCGCGGCCGACAATGCCGCCTGAGCCTGCGCCTGCTCGAGCGAGGCCGAGAGGCGATTGACCTGCTGCACCATCACCGAGTCGTCGATCTTCGCAAGCACCTGGCCGCGCTTCACGTGATCGCCGGCCTCGACGTACACCGCGACGATCCGTCCGGTATCGCCCTCATTGGCGATGGGCATGTCGTAGCGTGCGGCGATCGCACCTGTGAAGCTCACGCTCGAGGTCACGGCCTGCTGGCCGGGAACGATGACACTCACGAGCGGAACGCCGCCACGATCGGCGAGAGTGCTGGGGGGCTTGGCCCCGCCTGCCATCAGCTTCCAGGCGACGATGGCGATGAGCAGCAACGCCAGGATCGCGCCCGCGACCCACTTCCAGCGGTTGCTCGGCGCGGCAGGTGGCGTCAGCGCAAAAACATCCTCCTCCGACTCCGGAGCGCGCGGGGAAACCCGATCGCGGCCGATCCAGGTGACCTGCTCGTCCTTGCCTTCCGGCTTACTCATGACCTGTTCCAGGTTCGTGCCCACGGAGATTTCCTTGTGATTCGACCCCTGACCCTGCGCCGATCAGAACTCTGACCCCGCGAGCCACCGCGAAGTTTAAGACTCGCCGCAGCGAATCTTGTGTCGGAAGCGCCAGGGGGACGCCGGCAGGCGACAGGCCGAGCCGCACGCACGCTATTCGGGGAATGGTGCCGGGAATAGGATTCGAACCTACGACCCGCGCATTACGAATGCGCTGCTCTACCAGCTGAGCTATCCCGGCGCACGCCACGGATAAAGCCGCACATTCTACATTTTTTTGCGCAGCCGGATCACCAGATCAATGCCGGCGACTTCAGTGCCGGGCGGTGCCGGAGGCAGGCGGCTGAACTCCACCGCGGGAATGGGAACGTCGATCAGGGCGCCGCTCTCGAGGTCATGGAAGTGGTAGTGCGGAGCGACGTTCGAGTCGAACCAGGCGCGCGAGCCGTCCACGCAGAGCTGGCGAATGAGGCCGTGCGCCGCGAACAGGTTCAGCGTGTTGTAGACCGTCGCCTTGGACACCCGCGCACCGGCTGAGCGCAGATGGGCCAGGATCTGCTCGGCGGAGAGGTGCTGCGGGGCCGAGAGCAGCAAGGCGGCGATGCGTACCCGCTGCGCCGTCGGGCGGATTGCGCAATCCGAGAGCCGCCGCTCGCAGCCGGTGGCGCCGCTGAGGGCGGCTGAGGGGGCATTAAGCTCCATGATCGCGGCATTATAGGCACAAGAGGCCGAGGATTGCCGCTTTTGGCGGCCGTCCGGTGAGGCGTTCCCGTCGCTGGATCAGGCCGCGCAACCGGCTACCCTGTGCGCACGGGAGGGACGGATGAATTGGCATTTGTTCGCTGGATTCCTGGTCATCACGGTGGTGCTGATCCTGACCCCGGGACCGATCGTGACACTGGTGATCTCGACGGGCGCATCGCGCGGCGTGCGTGCGGGGTTGGTCACGGTTGCCGGCACGTCGATTGGCAATGCGGTATTGCTGTGCTCGATTGCACTGGGCCTGAACTGGGTGTTGGGCCATGCCGCATACCTGTTCGAGTTGTTGCGCTGGCTCGGCGTCGGGTATCTCGCATGGCTCGGCGTGCGGGCGTGGCGCAGCGCGGGTCGGTTGCCCCCGGCGGCCAGTGGCAACCAGGTGCATTTCTGGCGCGGCTTTCTGGTCGCGCTGTCAAATCCCAAGACCCTGGCATTCTTCACCGCGTTTCTGCCGCAGTTCGTGGATCCCACGCGCCCGGTGGCGTACCAGCTAGCCGTGATGTGCACGGTTTCGGTGCTGCTTGCTGGGCTCAGCGACTCCTGTTGGGCGATTGCTTCGGGTCTGGGGCGCGCGTGGTTCCTCAGACCTGCGCGCGCGAGACTCCTCGGGCGCGCGTCCGCGCTCACCCTCATTGGCGGCGGACTCTGGCTATCGCTTGCGCGGCGGCCGGCCTGATCAACGCCCCGGCGGACGCGAAAGCGCACCGCGGCCGCCGGCGCCTCAGGCGAGCTTGCTTTGCAGGTGTTGGGCGAGCTCGGCAATGGTCGGGAAGTCGAACAGCTCGGTGAGATCGACCTTTCCCGGATACTCGCGGTCGATCTGCTCGTGGATCTCGATGAGCTTGAGCGAGCTCGCGCCGATCTCGAACAGATTGTCGTGGATGT
>CATPBM010000172.1 GCA_955652625.1 uncultured Steroidobacteraceae bacterium | reverse complement strand
GCCTGGCGCACAGCGCGGCGCCGCCCCGGTTTCCTCCGCTGCCGCCTCGCGTCAAACGCAAATCGTCCCGCTGACCAAGATCCGCGCCGCCATCGCGGCGGCCCTCCAGCGCTCCAAACAGCAGATCCCGCATTTCTACGAGACGGTCGACGTCGACGTGGAAGACCTCTCGTCCCTGCGGGCCCGCATCAACGAGCAACTGAAGGCCGGGAACGTGAAGCTTTCGCTGGCCGATTTCATTTCGAAGGCCGCCTGCGCGGCGCTGCTGCATCATCCCGAGGGCTTCGCGCGGCCCGGACTCATGATGTCCAACGGCGCCTTCGTGCTCACCGAGTGGGTGCAGGGAGCCTACATCCTGGCGCTGCGCAACCATCATTACTGGAACGATGCCGCCACGCGGCTGGATGGGGTGAAGTACCTGCTGATTCCCGATGAGAACGCCGAGCTCGCGCGCTACCGCGGCGGGGAGCTGCAGGTGACGTTCGTCGTGCCGCGCGGCCAGTTCGACTGGATCAAGACGCACCTCGCCGATCAGCTGCACATCTCACCGCAGCTCACCACCTACTAATACGGCTTCAATCTCAGGCGTGCGCCCTTCAAGGACAACCCGAAACTGCGGCGCGCGCTGTCGCTCGTAATCGACCGCGAGAAGCTCGCACAGCTCGTGCTGCGGGTGGGTGAGCTGCCCGCCTATGGCTGGGTGCCGCCCGGAGTCGAGCACTACGCCTCGCAGTCCTTCGACTACCGCACCATCCCCATGACGGCGCGCATCGCCGAGGCGCAGCGCCTGTATCAGGAGGCGGGCTACTCGCGCGCCAGTCCCGTCGCCTTCGAGCTGCGCTACAACTCGGGCGAGGTGCATACCAAGCTCGCCATCGCCACCGCCTCCATGTGGAAGGAAGCCTTGGGGGCGCAGGTGCGCCTCACGCAGGTGGAGTTTAAGTCCCTGCTGCAGGACATCGATCGCGGCGACGTCGAGATGTTCCGCTCGAGCTGGGTGGGCGACTACAACGACGCCTACACCTTCGCCCAGTATCTGGAGAGCGACTTCGGCGTGAATCTGCCGCACTACAGCAACTCCCACTACGACGCGCTGCTGCGGCGCGCGCAAACCCAACCCGACCCCCTGCAGCGCAGCGCGCTGCTGGAAGAGGCTGAGCGGGTGATGCTCGCGGACCATCCGCTGATGCCGCTGTACTTCTACGTCAACAAGCACCTGGTGAAGCCGCAGGTCGCAGGCTGGTACGACAACGTCATGAACGTGGTGTACAGCAAGGACCTGGCGCTCACGGCGCCGCCGGCACACTGAGCACTCACAGGATCGCGTGCGAGATCTCGCACTGGTTGGAGTCGTTCGACCAGGTGCTCTGCATCGCGTATGCGCCATTGCCCATGCTCACGTTCGCCGATCCTCCCTGGCCGGAGCTGATCCAGGCGCACTGATCGCCGTTCTCCGCGCCCGTGGACGCGTTCCAGCCACCGGGCGGGTTCTGATCGGTCAGTGTCTCGGCGTACTCATGGCCGTTCACGATGGAGAACCCGTCGAGAACCCCGAGTGCGCCGCTGTTGACGAAGTTCTGTCCGCAGCTCGTGCCCTGGTCACTCACGTACGGCATGTTGGTGTACGCGATATCGCCGTAAATGGAGCTGGTGTAGTCGTGCCAGGCGCAGAAATTCGAACCGGTGGTCCCGAACCCGTCCGGATGAGTGCCCGAGGGCGACACGATCACGTATTGCGCGTAGCGGTTGGCCGCCGGCCTGGTGTTGCCGAAATGTGCCGCGGCGCTGAGCACTTCCTGCGCCAGTTGCGCGCTGGTCGCACTGGCGGGCGAGGCCGCCGTGTCATCGAACCAGACTCCGGCCAGGGCGCCCGCGCTAGGGTAGCCCACGTGCGGCGTCATGGTGGGGTCGCAGCTGGTCGCGCCCTTGGGCACCGTCGGGCCATCGCAGTATTGCGTCATGGTGCCCGACCAGCGCTCACCACCCGTACCGACGCCCTTGAACAGGTTCTGCAGATATGCGGCGGCGCCGTTCGGATCACCGCCCCCTGCCCACTGGCTGCCGTAGAACACCAGATACACCCGCGGGGTGCCGCTCATGACACCGATGCCGTCAATGCCGCCGCCAAAGGCCAGAGCCACGGGCGCGGGTGGGGCGGCACCAGGGATCCGCTTCCTTAACGCCACCCAGTCACGCATTTTCTGTTGCGCCTCGAGCGTCGGCACGGCGCCATGGCGGTATTCGTGACCGTACTGCGGAGAGTACGGGTTCCCGACATTCACCTCACGGGCCGGCCGCGTACCGCAGGCCGCGAGACAGCCGGTTGCCAGCCATGTCACGGTTAAAATCCAATTCCTGGAAATACTCACGGTCCTTGCTCCTGATCGTGTGAGTCACGGCGGCGCAGTGACGCCTTCGACAGTCCAGGCCGCCAGGTGCCTTCGAGCACCTCAACTGCTCCGCCGCGAGCGAGGTGGCGTCCTCCATGCGCAGCAATGATGGCTGGCAGCTGCTTGCGATATTCCTCATACGCACCGGCATCGATGACCTCGACGTGGGCGATCAGATAGGCAGCCACGTCATGCGCTCCGTGCGATCGCCCCCTTGCGAGTAAGGCCCGACCGGAGCGGGCGCCGGGCTGCTCTCGACAATTCGTCTGCT
>CATPBM010000171.1 GCA_955652625.1 uncultured Steroidobacteraceae bacterium | reverse complement strand
TCTTTGAGGGGCCTGTTTTTTTATCCTTCCTCACTGCTCCGCGCTCCCGTTTCTGCGCTAATGTCGCACTGCAGCTACCTCAAGGAGGCTCGCCATGGGCTTCATCCGTTACACGGCCCTTACCGGCGCGGCATGCGCCGCGCTCCTCACTCTCGCCGCCTGTGGCCGACAGGGTCAGGATGAGATGAGCTGGGCGCGCACGGCGCTCGAGCGCAACGACCGGATAGAAATTGTGGCGGCTGATCCGCAGAGCCGCACCTTCACCGTGCGCTCGAAGGACACCGGTGAGCTGCACATGGTGCGCGCGGACCAGGTGGTCGCAGGCCCGGGCGGGGCAGCCGACACGCAGGCCACCCGAAGCGCGCAGATCCCCGCGGGCGCGCCGGCGCCTGCTGCTGCGCAAACCGCCGCGGCCGACGCCGGCGCAGCGGCTGCACCCGGGGAGCCGGCAACTGCCGGGACTCCCGAGCGCTCCTTCGCTGCGGGCGCTGAGCCGGGCTCGCTGACTGCGCAAACGACGGCAGCGCGCGAGAGCCCCGGCGGGCGCGTCGTGGCGCAGGGACCGGGCTACACCATCAAGGCGGCCTCGCCTGCCGCGCCGGCCTCGAGCGGGCGCATGCGCGACGCGGGGATTACCAGCGCCGCCGTGGAACGCCGTCACGAGCCCATCGTGTGTCAGGGCTCACGCCTGCTGCACATCGACAACCGCAACCTCGAGTTCGATGGTGACGCGGTCAGCGCGCAGGACGGCTGCGAGATTCACATCACCAACAGCCATATCAGCGCCGCCGGGGTGGGAGTGTCGGCGCGCGCCGCCAACGTGCATATCGACAACAGTCTGATCGAAGGCGATACCGCCTCGATCGATGCCTCCGATGGGGCGCAGGTCTATGCCGCGTCGACGCACTTCAAGGGCCTGAGCCGCCGCGGCGACACCGCGACCTTCCATGATCTCGGGGGCAATATCTGGAACTAGCCTCTGGGCTAGCCCGGGGGCTTGAGGTCAGCACCGAGCTGACCGGCCTCGTTGAGCGCTCGCTCGAGGAGCTCAACACCGACGATACGGCAAGGGACGCGCTGCAGCGCGCCCCGGGCGCGATTCGCGACGCCACGGCCAAGGTTTTCGCCGCCAGCGATTTCGTGGCCAGCTCGCTGGCGCGCGATGCGCGTCTCTTTGCAGAGCTCGTAGGCAGCGGGGAGCTGCAGCGACGGTTCAGGCCCGGGGACTTCGCCACCCGCGCATCCGCCGCGCTTAGCGCCGGCAGCGCCCCCGAATCGCAGCTGCAGAGTGAGTTGCGCCGCTGGCGGCGGCGGGAATTTACCCGCATTGCCTGGCGTGACCTGGCCGGTTGGGCGGATCTGCAGGAGACACTTACCGATCTCACCGCCTTTGCGGACGCGGCGATCGCCACCGCCCTGGCGCACGCCCGCCACAACCTGGTCGCCCGCTACGGTGAGCCGCGCTCCGGGAGCGGGGAGCTGCAGCCCCTGATTGTCATCGGCATGGGCAAGCTCGGTGGCGGTGAGCTGAATTTCTCCTCCGACGTGGACCTGGTGCTGCTGTTTCCGGAGCACGGCGAGACCGACGGCCCGCGGGGTATTGCCAACGAGGAGTTCTTCACGCGCCTGGGTCAGGCGCTGGTGCGGTGGCTGGAGACAGCGACGGCCGACGGGTTCGTGCTGCGCGTGGATTTACGGCTGCGTCCCTTCGGGGACTCAGGGCCGCTCGTGTCGAGCTTCGCGGCCTTCGAGGACTACCTGCCGCGCCACGGGCGCGACTGGGAGCGCTACGCGTACGTGAAGGCACGCCCCGTCACCGCCCCCGAACGCTATGCGGAAATCGAGGCGTCCGCGATACGGCCGTTCGTCTACCGGCGCTATCTTGACTACGGGGTATTCGAGAGCCTCAGGGAGATGAAGGCACTCATCCAGCGCGAGATCGAGCGGCGCGAGCTCGCCGATCACGTGAAGCTCGGCCCCGGAGGCATTCGCGAAATCGAGTTCATCGTGCAGGCCCTGCAGCTCACGCGCGGTGGCCGGGATCGGCGTCTGCAGACACCCTCGCTGTTGGCCGCCCTCGAGCGGCTCGGGGAGACGCGGCTCCTGCCAGGGCAGGCGGTGAGCGAACTGAGGGAGGCGTACGTATTTCTGCGGCGGCTCGAAAACCGCCTGCAGATGCTCGATGACCGCCAGGTCCATCGCCTGCCCACGCAAGCCCTGGCGCGCGAGCGCATTGCACTCGCCATGGGCGCACGCGACTGGCCCGCGTTCATGCAGGAGCTCGATGCGCAGCGCGAGCGGGTGAGCCGGCACTTTCGCCTGGTGGTTCTTGGCGGCACGCGCCCCGATTCCGGGGCCGTGCGGATCGACCTGGGACGCTTCTGGGACAGCCACGCCGAGACCGCCGCACTCGCCGAGGCGCTTACCGCTGCTGGCTTTACCGACAGCGCGGAAGTCGCACGGCTGCTCCTTGAGCTGCGGGCTTCCACCTTGGTGCAGCGGCTCGATGAGGCCGGACGCAGGCGCCTGCAGGCTCTGTTGCCGGCACTGCTCGCGGACGTGGCACACAGCAGCGCCCAGCTGCCGGTCCTGCGCCGGGTGCTCAACATCATCGAGGCAACGGGCAAACGCTCGGCGTACTTCGCGCTTCTGCAGGAGAACGGGCCGGCACGCGCGCGGCTCGTCGAGCTGTGCCGTCATGGCGATTTCCTCGCCGCGCAGATCGCCGCGCATCCGCTGCTGCTGGATGAGCTGATCGACGAGCGGCTGCTGTCGCAGCTGCCCACGCGCGCGGGGTTCGCCACCGAGCTCAAGGAGCGCATGGAGCAGCTGCGCGAGGACGACCCCGAGCAGCAGGTGGAAGCACTGCGCCAGTTCCAGCGCGCCGCGCTGTTTCGCGTTGCGGTGGCAGATCTCACCGGAGTGCTGCCGCTCATGCAGGTGAGCGACCGCCTTACCGACATCGCCGAGCTCATCGTCGAGCGCGCCATGCAGCTCGGGTGGCTGCAGATGACCGCGCAGTTCGGCACTCCCAGCTGCGAGGATGGCTCCGGAGTGCGCGCGGTGAGGATCTGCGCCGTGGGCTACGGCAAGCTCGGCGGCATGGAGCTCGGATACTCATCGGATCTCGACCTGGTCTTCCTGCACGACTCGCGCGGGGAGGGGCAGGAAACCAGCGGTGCGCACCCCATCGACAACCAGCTGTTCTTCGTGCGGCTCGCACAGCGCATCGTGCATCTGCTCACCATGCACTCGGCGGCCGGGCGACTTTACGAAGTCGACGTGCGCCTGCGCCCGAGCGGCAAGGGCGGCCTGCTGGTGACCAACATCGAGGCGTTTGCCGAGTACCAGCGCCAGGAAGCCTGGACCTGGGAGCACCAGGCGCTGCTGCACGCGCGCGCGGTAGCCGGCTCGCCGGAGCTGCGCGCACGTTTCGAAGCGGTGCGGCTGGATGCGCTGTGCCATCACGTGCGCCGTGACAACCTGCGCGAGGAGGTGCGCAATATGCGCGAGCGCATGCGCCGCGCGCTGTCCAAAGGCGATGCCGGGCGCTTCGATATCAAGCAGGACCCCGGCGGCATCGCCGACATCGAGTTTCTCGCCCAGTACTGGGCGCTCAGGTGGGCCCGCGAGTACCCGCCCGTGGTCCTGTTCTCCGACACGATCCGCCAGCTGGAGTCCGTGGCGTCCGCGAACCTGGTGCCGCAGGCGAGCGTGGACGTGCTGACGGGCGCATACCGCGCGTATCGCGGCAGGACGCATCACCTGTCGCTCGAGGGCGCACCGCCCATCGTGCCGGCGGCGGAGTTTCGCGAGACGCGCGCGGGCGTGACGGGACTGTGGGATGCGACGATGAGCGATGAGCCGCGGGGCGCGCGGGTATAATCGCCGCCCCTGACCTACCCGCAGACGAGTCGAAGCCCATGGTCGCGACGGCCAAGCCGCTCATAGAGCCCAACGCGCAGAACCACTACGAGATCACCTGCGAGGATCTGCCGCTCTCCTGCCCGATGCCGCAGATGTACCTGTGGAACTCGCACCCGCGGGTGTATCTGCCCATCGAGGAGACGGGCTGGGCGAAGTGTCCGTACTGCAGCGCGGAGTACACCTTGCGCCGCTGAGACTGCCGCGTCCGCGCATCACTTCTCGTCGGCCACGTTGCGGTCGCGCGGCGGCGCCAGATCCGCGCGCACCGGCGCGAGCTTCGCGGCCCGCAGGCGCTTGTTGAGAGCGGGCAGACCGCCCTGCAGCTGCTGCCACTCACCGGTCAATTCCACGAGCGCCTGCGTCGCGCTCTGGGTGGCAGCGAGCTGCGCAGCGGTCGGCGCGGCATCGGCGCGGCCGATTTCGCTGTACAGGCCAGCGATGTGC
>CATPBM010000170.1 GCA_955652625.1 uncultured Steroidobacteraceae bacterium | reverse complement strand
GTCCTCGGCCGTGAGGCGATTGCCGCGGTAGATTGCGACGTTCGACAGCCGTTCCAGCTGCCCGCGACGCCAGTCGAGCACGCGCCCCCAGCCGGCCAGGCCCGGCAGGCGCGTCTCGAAACGCAGGCGACCGCCGAGCGTGTCCTCGGCTTCCGCAACGGTTACCTCATAACCGCGCCGACCGAGCGTCAGCGCGCACTCGAGGCCTGCGGGACCGGCGCCCACGACCAGCACGGACGCGGCGCTGCCAGCCCCGGCGACGCGCTCGGGATGCCAGCCGCGACGCCACTCTTCACCGATGGTCGGGTTCTGCGTGCATCTCACCGGCACCGCATCGTGCCAGCTGGAAATACAGATGTTGCAGCCGATGCATTCGCGGATGTCCTGTTCCCGGCCCTCCTCGATCTTCCTGGGCAGGAACGGGTCGGCGATGGAGGGTCGCGCGGCCCCGATCAGGTCGAGCACGCCGCGGCGGATCTGACCGACCATGGTGTCGGGGGAGGTGAAGCGGCCGACCCCGACCACGGGCCGGGAGGTGAGTTTCCTGACGAAATTGATGACCGGCTCGTGGCTGCCTTCAGCTGCGAAGCGCGAGGGCGCGCAATCAGTGGGCGATGAGTCGAGCTTCACGTCCCACAGGTCCGGCACCTCGGCGAGCAGTCCGACGACTTCGTGGGCTTCGGACTCCGCCACCTCGCTCGCGCGTGCGCGCAGCTCTTCGAGACTGATGCGCAGCGCGACCGCACAGTGCCCGCCGACCGCCTCGCGCGTCACTTCCAGCAGCTCGCGCACGATGCGCACGCGATTGCGCACGCTGCCGCCGTAGGCGTCGGTGCGTTGATTCCATTCCGGCAACAGGAATTCGTAGGGCAGATATCCCATGCCCGCATAGACGTACACGATGTCGAATCCGGCGCTGCGCGCCTTGCGGGCCGCTTCACCCTGCCAGCTGAGGAGCTGGCGGATGTCCTCGGTATCCATGGCCTTGGGGCGCTGGTTGCCCATGAAGTTGACGTGCGTCGCCATCCACGAGGTTCCCGAAGGCGACAGTGGCGGAGTGCGGGTGGTGCGGTTCATGACCGAGCCGCCGCCATGCCACAGCTCGATGCCGGCCAGGGCGCCGTGCCGGTGCACCGCCTCGGTCATGAGGGCGTGTGAGCGGATGTCCTCCTCGTCCCAGAGCGTCGCGAAGGGCAGCGGGGCGTCATCGGAGCTGGGATGAATCGAGACATAGCCGGTGCACACCACGCCCCATCCGCCCTCGGCCTTCGTCTCCCTGAATGCCGCGCGCATGCGCGGCATGGCATTGGTCATGCCCGCGGCATGCGGGACGGCATAGAAGCGGTTACGCGTCGTAACCGGCCCGATCTTTACAGGTTCGAACAGGATGTCGTAACGCGGGTTGCGCGCCATGCTCACCCGAGTCTGCCCGTTATTGAGCGAATGCTCAATTAGGCCGAAACCTGGTCACGCGCTCCGCCCCAGCACCTGCTCCAGCGCCTCGATGACACCCGCCACCTCCTCGGGGGAGTTGTAGTGCAGGAGCGAGAGGCGCACGGCACCAGGAGTCGGATCCACGTTCATCCCCTGGAGCACGCGCACGGCATAGAAGTTGCCGTTACCGGCCATGAATCCGCGCTCCCCCAGCGCCCTGACCACCTTGCCCGGATCGATGGACTTGGTCACGAAAGAGACGGTGGCGGCGCGCTCCTGCGCCTCGGCCGGGCCGAGCAGGCGGATGTCTCGGCGTGTCGAGAGGTATTCGAGCAGCCGCGCCAGCAGCGGCAGCTCGGCGCCGCGCAGCAACTCGCGGACTCTCCCGGCACGGGCGTGAGGGTCTGGCGCGCCGGCGCTGACGGACCCGGCGTGATGCGCATCGAGGCTGTCGAAGTATTCGGCGATACCGGCGGCGGCGGCAACCTGCGCATGATCCGGGCCCGCGGGCACCAGGCGCTTGGAGCTGTCGCCTGCATTGAAATAGTGTCCCTCGTTGCCCAGGCGCTGCAGCAGGTCATGACGCACGACCATCAGGCCCTGGTGCGGACCATAGGTCTTGTAGAGCGAGAACAGATAGACGTCTGCCCCCAGGGCCGCGACGTCGGGCAGGCCGTGCGGCGCCCAGGCGACTCCGTCGACCACCGTCATCGCGCCTGCCCGCCGCGCCCGGGCGGCAATCTGCGCCACCGGGTTGATGTGCGCGACGACGTTTGAAGCGTGTGGAAACGTGAGCAGCCGCGTGCGTTCGCTGAGCAGCCGCTCCAGCTGCGATTCATCCAGACGGCCGGTCTGCGGATCGACGCGCCACTCCTTGACGAGCACTCCCTGCGCATTGAGCCGCCGCCAGGCGCCGCTGTTGGCTTCATGGTCCTGGTTGGTGACGATGATCTCGTCGCCCGGACGCAGCAGGGTGCGAAAGGCCTGTGCCAGCACGTAGGTGTTCTGCGACGTCGAGGGCCCGAAGTGCACCTCCGCGGGCGTGACGCCGAGATATTCGGCCAGGCGTGCGCAGGAGGCGTCCATCCATTGCCCGGCCTCGGTCGAGGCGGGAAACGCGTAGTACGGCTGGACCTTGAGTCGCCGGTAGTATTCCCCCAGTCGATCGACGACCGGCCCGCAGGCGTACGAGCCGCCCGCGTTCTCGAAAAATGCCTGACGTGCGAGCGAGTCTTCCGCGAACGCGGGGAACTGGCGGCGAACGAACTGCAGATCCAGCTTCATGGCGCGATGATCGCACCGACCCGTTATGCTTGCCACCAAGAAGTCCGCCGTTACCTCGAGGAAGGGCTCATGCTCAACAAGCCGCTGCTGATGCTGGCTCTGATCGCGATCGCTCCACGGATGCTGTGCGCGCAGCCCGACGCGGTCGATACACCCGAGGCCGGCTCGGCCGAAGAGATTGCCAGGGACACGACCGACACGCGCTTCCTCTCCCCATGGGTCGCGTCTCTGCCGGCATCCTCGACGGTGGTCTCGCCGCGGACCTTCCTGCACCGCGTGCCGGGGGCGCCAGGGGAGCTGGTGAATTCCCAGAGCGCCTATGCGTATTGCCGCGCGCTGGCGGGCTCCTCCCCGCGCGTGCGCCTGTTCACGATCGGGCGTTCCGAAGAGGGGCGCGACATCGTGATGCTGGCGATCGCAGACGAGCAGGGCATTCAGGAGCTGGAGCGGCTGAAGGCGGCGACCGCGGCGCTGGCGGATCCGCGCACGACCGACCCCGCAGCCGCCGAGCGCATCGTGGCGCGCGCGCGCCCGATCTATTACTTCAACGCCGCGCTGCACTCCGATGAGACCGGCTCGACCGAATCGGTGCTGGAACTGGCCTATCGCCTCGCGGTCTCCGAGCAGCCGATGATCCGGCGCATTCGCGAGAATCTCGTGGTGCTGATCAATCCCGTCTCCAACCCCGACGGCCGTGACAAGCAGGTCGAATGGTTCTACCGCTATCTGAAGGGCAAGACCGATCTGGCGAGCCTGCCGCGGCAGGCGCCGCCCTACTGGTCGAAGTACGCCTTCGTCGACATCAACCGCGACGCGCACCAGCAGGTTCACGAGACGACCAAAGCGGTGTTCCGCATGTTCTATGAATGGCACCCGCAGGTGATCCACGACCTGCACGAGAGCGTGGCGCTGCTCGTGACCTGGAATGGCACCGGCCCGATCAACGAGCATGTGGATCCGCTCACTTACGCGGAACGCCTGGAACTGAGCTTCCATGAAGTGCAGGCACTGACCGGGCTGGGTATGCCGGGCGTGTGGACCTGGAATTTTGGCGACGATTTCGCGCACCTGTACCTGGATGCCATCGCGACCAACCACAACTCCGACGGCCGCGGCTACGAGACCTACGGCAACGGCACCGCCGAAACTCTCATCCCCGAGCAGCCCGGGTACGAGAGCGCGGTCGAATGGTATCGGCCGTTGCCGCCGCCGCCCCCCAAGAGCTTTGCCTGGTCGGCGCGCGACAACGTGAATTACAACGAGACGGCGATGCTGGCGGCGCTCGATGACACCGCGCAGCAGTCAAAGACCCTGCTAAGGAACTACTACCTCAAGGGCCTGCACTCGTACCGCCGAGGCATAGGTGCGGCGCCCTACGGATTCCTCATTCCGGACGGGCAGGGTGATCCGGCGCGGGTCGCCCAACTCGTGGCGCGGCTGCGCGCGCAGGGTGTGGAAGTGCAGCGCGCGACGAGCAGCGTGACACTCAAGGAGGGCACCTTTCCCGCGGGCACGTATGTCGTG
Organism: uncultured Steroidobacteraceae bacterium; assembly: GCA_955652625.1. GTDB lineage: Bacteria > Pseudomonadota > Gammaproteobacteria > Steroidobacterales > Steroidobacteraceae > 13-2-20CM-66-19. Next base: position 162 of record CATPBM010000170.1, on the reverse strand, counting down.
CGGCTCGATCAGCCGTACCGCGATTACGCGGTCGATCTTCTCAGCCCGCAGAACTATCCCAAGGACGCCGGCGAGGCCTACGACGACATTTCCTGGGCTCTGCCCGCTCACTATCACTTGTCGGTGATTGCCACGGCAGACCCACAGGTGCGCGCGCTGAGC
>CATPBM010000169.1 GCA_955652625.1 uncultured Steroidobacteraceae bacterium | reverse complement strand
GACGAGCAACAGCGCCCCGTCGTCCACGTTCTTCCGACCTAGCTTCCACTGATCGAACACGCGGATCGAGTACTGCTCGATCTCCTCGGGGTGCGTGCTCGGCACGACCAGCACTGCGAGCTGCGAGCCCTTGGCGGCCTCGAATGCGGCGAGCTTCTGCTCGAGCGCGCTCTGTTGCTCCGCGGTCAGCGTACCGGTGAGGTCGGTGACGCGCGCGGTGAGCTTCGGGATCGGCTGCAGGCCCTGCCCAGTCGGCGCCGGGGCCTGCGCGAGTGCTGCCAGGCTCACAGCCACGAGCAGCGGCAGCGCAAACCCCGCCCGGCAGCGGGCGCGGTGCAGCCCCGCGGTCATTGCTTCGGGGGTTGCCCGACAGGCTGCGCTGGCGGCGAGCCGGGCGTGCTGGTGTCGAAGCTGACCGTTGGCGCGGTGGAGATCTGCGGCTCGTTGGCGACGGTGAAGTTCGGCTTCACCTGGAAGCCGAACATCTTGGCCGTTAGATTCTGCGGGAACGAGCGCACCGTCACGTTGTAGCTCTGCACCGCCTGGATGTAGCGGTTGCGCGCGACCGTGATGCGGTTTTCCGTCCCCTCGAGCTGCGACTGCAGGTCGCGGAAATTCTGGTCCGACTTCAGCTGCGGGTAGTTCTCGGTTATCACCAACAGGCTCTTGAGCGCCTGGGTGAGCTGGCTCTGGGCCGCCTGGTACTTCTGGAACAGCTCCGGGTTGTTGAGCACTTCGGGCGTTACCTGGATCGAGCCGACCCTGGCGCGCGCCTCGGTCACGCCGATCAGCACCTTCTGTTCCTGGGCGGCGTAGCCCTTCACCGTGTTGACGAGATTGGGGATCAGATCGGCCCGGCGCTGATACTGGTTCACGACCTCGGACCACGCGGCTTTCACCGCCTCATCCTGCTGCTGCAGGGAGTTGTATCCGCAGCCCGAAAGACCCAGCACCGCGGCAGCCAGAACGGCATAGATCCAAGCACGCATCGAGCTTCTCCTTGTGATTCGCCCCCCGCCCCATGCCGGGGGGCGGGGATTGTCACATGGGCGGGAAAGCCGCGTCGATCGTTCGCGCGCCGGGGGCCGGAAGCGGGCAAAAAAAACCCCAGGTTTTGAGGCCTGGGGTTGGTAAGGGCGGACCTTCGATGAAGGGAAGGAAGTCCGCCAGGGGATGCGTCAGTGCAATCGTGCCCAGTGCAGGATCCGGATGTCGTCCGAGTCCAGGTCGAAACTCTGTGCCAGCAGCGCGCGCAATTCGCGGTTGGCGCGCGCGTTGCTCAACGGCTGCCGCAGTTCCACTACACCACTCCACTCATTGCCGCTCTCGGCGCAGGGCGGGTTGCCGGTCTGCGCCCTGCCGGGGTGGGTCACGAAGTGGGTGTAGTACTTGGTAGCCACGGTCAAGAGGTTAGTAGCGCCGGCGGCAACCCGTCCGTGAGATGTTCCACAGAACCCCGGAATTCGGTAAAACGGAGTGCGACATAATTCACAGGATTACAGCGCAATGGGACGCTTCCTGCGGCGCGAGCCGGCGGGCTCGAAGTACATCACCCCGGAAGGGCTGCGCCGGCTGCGCGCGGCGCTGGAGCTGCTGTGGCGTGAGGAGCGGCCCCGGGTCTGCCTGGCGGTAGCCGCAGCCGCCGCCCAGGGCGATCGCTCCGAGAACGCTGAATACATCTACGGCAAGCGCCGTCTGCGCGAGATCGACCGCCGCGTGCGTTTCCTGCGCCAGCGGCTCGAGGGCATGGTGGTGGTGGAGCAGCCCCCGGCGGATGCGGGGCGCATATTCTTCGGCGCGTGGGTGGTCCTGGAGGCCGAGGACGGCGAGCGCTCGCGATATCGTATCGTCGGGCCCGACGAGTTCGATCTGGCGCCCGGCTACATCAGCATGGATTCACCGTTGGGCCGGGCGCTGCTGCGCAAGGCTCTCGATGAGGAAATAACCGTGCAGGTGCCGGGCGGCAGCCGCCTGTACGTGATCGTGGCGATCGATTACGAAGCCTAAGCCAGCTGCCCTGAAGACGCGCCCTACCAGATCACCCTGACATTCTTGAACTGCCAGGGATCGTTCTTGTCGATGTCCTCCGGAAACAGCCGTTCGCGCTCGTGCAGCGGCGTCCAGTCGGTGTACTCCCCGGTCACCGGCCCCAGATAGGGCATGCAGATCTCCAGGTTGCGGCGGAAGTCCATTTCGTCGGGCTCGACGACGCCGAGGTTGGGGTTTTCCATCGCCCATACGACCCCGGCGAGCACGGCCGCGCACACCTGCAGGCTGGTGGCGTTGTTGTAGGGGGCGAGCTTGCGCGCCTCGCCGATCGACAGCTGCGAGCCGTACCAGTAAGCGTTTTTCTTGTGCCCCGCCAGCAGCACCCCAAGCTCGTCGATGCCGGTGGTGATGTCGTCCATGAGGATACGCTGGCGCTCCTGCTGCACGAAATTGCGCCCGGCGAGCTCGTGCACCGACAAGACGGCGGCATCGCACGGGTGATAGGCGTAGTGCACGGTGGGGCGATAGGCGACCTGCGAGCCGTCACGCACGGTGTAGTAGTCGGCCATCGAAATGGCCTCCCCGTGGGTGATGCAGAAGCCGTGAAACTGGCCCGCGCGCGGCGTCCAGGTGCGCACGCGCGTGCCCGCTCCGGGCTGCGTCAGGTAAATGGCGGCCAGACAGCCGGAGTCGTGGCGTTTGCCGTCGCGGGGAAAATTGCGCTCGTGCGTGCCCCAGCCCATCTCGCTCGGCTGCGAGCCCTCGCTCACGAAGCCATCGATCGACCAGGTATTGACGAACTCGCCGAGTTGCTTCGGCGTGCTCGAGACCTGCGTGTCGCGCTCGGCAATGTGCACGACCTTCACGCCCAGGCGGCGCGCGAGCTCGCTCCACTCGGTGCGCGAGGCGGGCTTGCCGGCCTCCACCTTGGTATCCGCGGCGAGGTTCAGCAGCGCCTGCTTCAGAAAATGCGACACCAGGCCCGGGTTGGCGCCGTGGGTGAGCACGGCGGTGGGCGCGCGCGCATTTCCGGTGCGCAGCGCCAGAGCCTCCTCGCGCAGCACGTAGTTGGTGCGCTTGCCCGCGGGGACGGTCGGGTCCGTATAGCCGCCCGGCCACGGCTCGATGCAGGTATCGAGGTACATCGCGCCTTTATCCCAGCACAACTTGATCAGCGCGATGCTCGACACCTCTACCGAGACGTTGATCACGAAGTCGCCGCGGCCGAGCAGGGGATTGAGCACGCGCCGGAAGTTCTCGCGCGTCAGGCGCTCCTTGATGAACTTGATGCCGAACTTGGCGGCCTCCTCGCTCCCCTTGTCCTCCGCCGTCACGATGGTGAGGCGCTCGGGCGCAATGCCGATGTGCCGCAGCACGAGCGGCAGCACACCCTGGCCTATGCTGCCGAACCCGATGAACAGGATCCGGCCGGGGAACTCGACGTGAAGCTTGTGATCGTTGCTCATGATGCTGACTTCTAACACGGAAGCTCGCGGCATGACAGCTCGCGAGATGCGCGCAGCGTATCAATCGGGTCCGCGCGGCTCAATTTTCTGCCGCTGTCGCCGCCCAACGTCAGGTGCCGCGCCAGTGAGGCGGATAGGTGCGCTCGTAGCCCGGCAGCGCAGCGACGCGCGCGAGCCAGCGCCCGAGCGCCGGATAGTTCACTTCCACGGGCATGAAGCGCGAAGACAGCTCCGCGGCCTGCGGCTTCTCGAGCGCACGCTTCACAAGCTGGATGCCCGGAAAGATCACCATGTCGATCGCCGAGAACGAATCCCCCACGATCCAGTCGGAGCGGGACAGGCGTCCTTCGATGGTGCGCGCCTCGCTCGCGACCGCATGCATTGCGGCCGTGATCTCATCGCCGGCGAGATCGGCGTTGCCCGTGAAGATCCCGCTCGCGATGCTGGTCACCCGCGGCTCAATGTATGCCTGATATTCGCAGATGACGCGCATGATAGTGCCGGCTTCCTCGGGGGTGCGGCCGAAGATCGGTGGCTGCGGGTACTTGAGGTCCAGGTAGTACAGGATGGCGAGCGACTCGAAGCACACGTACTCGCCGTCCCTGAGCACGGGCACCCGGCCGCGCGGATTGAGCGCCAGCAGCTGCGGGGACTTGTGCTCCTGCTTGGAGAACTGCAACACGTGGCTCACGTAGGGCAGGCGCTTGTATTCGAGCGCCAGCAGTACCCGCCACGCAGCGGGGCTGCCGCTGCCCCAGAACACCTCGATTGCCATCATGCCCCCGCGTGAGCTGATGGCGGTGATTGTAACGACAACCGCACAGCGCCGAAAATGCACGCGCACCGAGAACGCTTAAGGAAAGGCCATGCTCACGACGCTGATCGAGCCATCTGAACTGGCCGCGCACTTCGCAGACCTCGATTGGGCGATCGTCGATTGCCGCTTCGACCTGGCGCGACCTTCGTGGGGCGCGCTCGCCTGGGCGGCCGGCCACATCCCCAATGCGCTCTACGCCGATCTGGATCGGGATCTGTCCGGCGCGCGCACCGAGCACAGTGGCCGCCACCCCTTGCCCGCCAGCGCCGATCTTGCCGGACTCTTCGGCCGCTTCGGCATCGACGCGCGCGTGCAGGTGATCGCCTACGACCAGGGTAGCGGCGCTTTGGCGGCGCGCTTGTGGTGGCTGCTGCGCTGGCTCGGCCACCGCCGCGTGGCGGTGCTGAACGGGGGTTTCGCCGCCTGGGAGCGGGCCGGCCTGCCGGTGAGCACGACACCGGGCCCGCGCGCGGCGCGGCAGTTCGCGGCCACGCCTGCGCAGGGTCTCATCGTGAGCACCGCACAGGTCGCCGCAGCCCTGGCAACGGGTGCGCTCGAGCGCGGCGAGACGCTGCTCGTTGACGCGCGCAGCGCCGATCGCTTCGCGGGCGAGAATGAGTCGCTCGACCCGGTAGCGGGACACATACCGGGAGCCTGCAATCATCCGTTTGCGAGCAACCACGATGCACGGGGGCGCCTGCTGACGGCGCAGGAGCTGCGCAGCGCCTGGGAAGCCACGCTGCGCGGGCGCCCCGCGCGGGCCGTGGTGGCGATGTGCGGCTCGGGAGTCACCGCCTGCCACAACCTGCTTGCGCTGGAGGTCGCCGGGCTTTCCGGCGCGCGACTGTACGCCGGCTCCTGGAGCGAGTGGATCCGTGATCCCGCGAACGCCGTGGCGCGTGGACCTTAAAAGTGCTGACCGCCCTCTTACTTGACACGCAATTTTGATATAACGCGCCCGTGGCAGCTGATCCGAAGAGCGCCGTCAACGGCAACCGCAAGTTCAATCCCGTGCAGCCGTGGCGGATCGAGGATTCGCTCGATCTGTACAACGTGCGCGCCTGGGGTAAGGGTTACTTCAGCGTCAACGCGGCCGGCCATGTGGTGGTGCGGCCGGACACCACCGAGGGGCATGAGATCGATCTGTACGAAGTGGTCGAGGGCCTGCAGGCCCGCGACCTGAGCACGCCGGTGGTGGTGCGCTTCTCCGACATCCTGGCGCACCGCCTGAAGCGCATGCACGATGCGTTCGCGCAGGCGATCAGCGAGAACGACTACAAGAACCGCTATGCCGCGGTGTACCCGATCAAGGTGAACCAGCAGCGCCTGGTCGTCGAGGAGGTCTACCGCTACGGCAAGGAGTATGGCTTCGGGCTCGAAGTGGGCTCCAAGCCCGAGCTGCTGGCGGTGATGGCCATGACCGAGAACGCCCCCGAGCGCCTCATCGTCTGCAACGGCTTCAAGGACGACAGCTACATCGAGGCGGTGACGCTCGCCACCAAGCTCGGCCGCACGATCATCCCGGTGGTGGAGAACTTCGAGGAGCTGGGGCTGATTCTCAAGCACGCGCAGAACTACCAGGTGCGCCCGCGCATCGGCGTGCGCGTGAAGCTCTTCAGCGAAGGCTCCGGGCGCTGGAGCGCCTCCGCCGGCGAGAAGTCGAAGTTCGGGCTGTTCATCACCGAGATTCTCGAGCTGTTCAGCGTGCTCAAGGCCCGCGACATGCTCGACTGCCTGCAGCTGGTGCATTGCCACCCCGGCAGCCAGCTGCAGGACATCCGCCGCGTCAAGGATGCGATCAACGAGCTCGCGCACGTGTACGCGGAGTTGAGGCTCATGGGAGCGGGATTGCAGTACATCGACGTGGGCGGTGGCCTGGGCGTTGACTACGACGGCACCGGCACGAACTTCGCCTCCTCCATGAACTACACGCTGAACGAGTACGCGAGCGACGTCGTGTACCGCGTCGCGAGCGTATGCAATGCGCGCGACATTCCGCATCCGATGATCGTCAGCGAGTCCGGGCGCGCCGTGGCCGCCTACCACAGCGTGCTGATATTCGACGTGCTCGGCTCCTCGGCGCTCGACAAGTTCCGTGTCACCGGGGATGCGGGCGAGGACTACAGCGGTGACGAGGAGCTGCCGCAGCCGGTGCTCGACCTGTTCGAGGCCTACCGCACGGTGAGCGAGCGGCGCCTCGTCGAGTGCTACCACGACGCCCTCACCGCGCGCGAACAGGTGCTGCAGATGTTCAATCTGGGCCTGCTGTCGCTGGAATTCCGCGGCCTCGCCGAGCGACTCTACTGGGCAACCTGCGCCAAGATCCGCGATTTCTGCCGCAAGCTCGAGCGGCTGCCCGAGGAACTCGAGGACCTCGAGGCGATTCTCTCCGATACCTATTTCTGCAACTTTTCGATCTTCCAGTCCCTGCCGGACAGCTGGGCCATCGACCAGTTGTTCCCGATCCTGCCAATCCACCGCCTGGATGAGCGCCCGACGCGCACCGCGGTGCTCGCCGACATCACCTGCGACTCCGACGGCAAGATCGATCACTTCGTGTCCGTGCGCGACGTGAAGCGCACGCTCGAGCTTCACGAGCTCCAGCCCGATGAGAAGTATTACCTGGCCGTATTCCTGGTCGGCGCCTACCAGGAGACCCTCGGCGACCTGCACAATCTCTTTGGCGACACCCACGTGGTGCACGTGCGTCTGCACGACGAGGGCGGCTGGTGGATCGAGGAGATCGTCAAGGGAGACACCGCCAACAAGGTGCTCGAGTACATGGAGTACGACGTCGCGGAGCTGTATCCGGCGCTCGCCCGCGACTGCGAGCGCGCCATCCGCGACGGGCGCATGACGCTCGCGGAGAGCCAGGCGCTCAAGCGCTTCTACGAAAGAGAGCTTGACGGCTACGCGTATCTCGAGCCTGCCGGGGCGTAGGCTATGCGGCCGCGCGCGGCGCGCGCGGGAACCAACGCCCCTTGGTTTGCGTACCGCAAGGGCCGGGAGTAGCATTCCCGGGCGTTCGTATCCATCGTGGATGAGTGCGCCTTGTTTGAATGTGTTGACTCCCTATCCCGCCCCGCGCCTCTCATCCGCGCGCGAACGCAGGTGCAGGCCGCCGGCCCAAGCGCTGCGCATTGACTGAAACTGCCGATCGTGTGCCTTGAAGCCTTGACCTGTTTGACTGTTCACGCGGTACATGCGACCGACGCGTGCGGCTCGCCGCTGTCCGCTTTCCCAAGAGAGACCTCCGGATGACGACGATTTATGTAGGCAACCTGCCCTTCAATGCCACCGAACAGGACGTGAAGACCCTGTTCGAACGTCACGGCAAAGTGGAATCGGTGAAACTGATCAATGACCGGGAAACGGGCAAACCGCGTGGTTTCGGATTTGTCGATATGCCCCAGGGGGAGGCGCAGACCGCAATCCAGGCTCTGAACGGATTTCAGATGAACGGCCGACCGCTGCGCGTCAACGAAGCACAGGAGCGCCCGCAACGCCCCCGCCAGGGTGGCGGTCCCTTTCGCCGTTGACGACCCCACCGGCAGTACGTACAAAACCCCGCCCCGGTGCGGGGTTTTTTTATGCCGTACATCGGGTAATGTGCGCCCAGGGACGCCGCCCCTATAAGGACACGAATACGATGAACCAGAGACTGGCCGCAGCCGCAGCCGCAGCCGCAGCCGCAATCGCGACCGCAACCGCGGTGTTGGTGGCGGCCTGCGCCGCAGGCAACTCGCGCCAGACCACCGCGCACACGCTCACCACCATCCTCGCCGGCGATCAGCGCTCGGCGGAGAACCGCGCGCGCGACGTCTACCGCCATCCCAAGGAGACTCTGCTGTTCTTCGGCATCCGCCCCGAGATGAGCGTCATGGAGGTGTGGCCGGAGCCGGGATGGTATACGGAGGTGATCGCGCCGCTGCTGCGCGAGAAGGGCAAGTATTACGCCGCAGTCATCCCGGCGGACCCCGCCAACAAGCACATCACGCAGCGCCTGGATGAGTATCGCCAGAAGCTGGCGGCACATCCTGACCTGTACGACCGCGTGGTCGTGGTCACCTTCCCAACCGACGGCAGCGATGCCGTGCCGCCGGGAACGCTCGACATGGTCGTGACTTTCCGCAACGTCCACAACTGGATGGCGCGCGACAGCGCATCGCAGGCGTTCGCCACCATGTTCCGCGCGTTGAAACCCGGCGGCGTGCTGGGCGTCACCGAGCACCGCGGCAATCCGGCGCTCGCGCAGGACCCGAAGGCCAAGAGCGGCTACGTGAACGAGGAGTACGCCATCAAGCTGATCGAGGCGCAGGGCTTCCGGCTGGTCGGCAAGTCGCAGGTGAACGCCAACCCCAAGGACACGAAGGATTACGAGCAGGGGGTCTGGACGCTGCCGCCGAGCTACCGTCTGGGGCAAACGGACCACGAGAAGTACGCCGCTATCGGCGAGAGCGATCGCTCCACCTTGCGTTTCGTGAAGCCCGCCAGGTAGGTCACCACATATCGCGCAGCCGCGCGCTTACGTCGATCGTGACCGGCGCGCTCGCCTGCTGCAGCGTGTCGGCACCGGCGAGCGTGGACCCGTGGAAGGTTACCGGGTCGAGCGTCTTGTGCACCCTCTCGGTCATGAAGCGGCTGCGTCCGCCGTACACATGCGCATCGCCCTGGCGCGATTGCTGCGTGAGGTGAAACTTCAGCGGCACGATCAGTGACAGCTCGTTCTGCGCGCGCGTGAGCGCGACATACAGGAGGCGCCGCTCCTCCTCTATGAGCTCGGACTTGCCGGTGGAGAATTCCGAGGGAAAGCTGCCATCGACGACGTTCAGCACGTACACCGTATCCCACTCCATGCCCTTCGCCGAGTGGATGGTCGAGAGCACGAGGTAGTCCTCGTCGAGCGTCGGACGGCCCGCGAGGTCGCTCGTGGCGTTGGGCGGATCCAGTGTCAGCTCGGTCAGGAAGCGCTCGCGCGAGGGGTACTGCCCGGAGAGCAGTTCCAGCTGGTCCAGATCCCCGAGCCGTGTGTGGAAACGCTCATAGAGGCGCTCGAAGTGCGGGCGGTACCACTCGCGCACCTGGTGTACCTGCCCCGGCCATGGCAGCTGGGGATCGGCCAGCGTCTGCAGGAGCTCGATCAGCCGCCGCCAGTCGACCTCAACAGTCTGCGGCGGACTGAAGCTCTTCAGCGTCTCGAAGGAGTATCCGCCAGCCTCGAGATGCTCGATCGCGGCGCGCGCATTCACCGGGCCCATTCCCGGCAACAGCTGCAGCGTGCGGAACGCGGCCAGTGTATTGCGTGGGTTATCCGCCAGGCGCAGCACCCCCAGCAGATCCTTGATATGCGCCGCCTCGAGAAACTTAAGTCCCCCGTATTTGACGAACGGCACTTTGCGCTTCGACAGCTCCACCTCCAGGGTGTCGCTGTGGCTCGCGCTGCGAAAGAGCACCGCCTGGCGCCTGAGTGGCACGTTGGCCTCGCGCTTCTTCAACACCTCGCTGCAGACGTACTCGGCCTGCGATTGCAGCTCATCGACGGTAACCACGCGCGGGCGCACCCCGCTGCCGCGAATCGACAGCAGGTACTTGCGATGCTGGCGGGGAGCCTCCGCCATGACCGCATTGGCGACGTCGAGCACCTGCTGGGTCGAGCGGTAGTTCTGCGCCAGCGTGACCACTTCGGCGGCCGGCTGGAAACGTCCGGGGAAGCCCAGGATGTTTTCCACCGCTGCCGCGCGGAAGGAGTAGATGGCCTGGGCATCGTCGCCCACCACCGCGAGGCCCGCCCCGTCGGGCTTCATGGCGTGCAGGATCTCGGCCTGCAGCCGGTTGGTATCCTGATACTCATCGACCAGCACGTGGTCGAAGTGCGCGCCGATGTGCTGCGCGAGGCGCGGCTCGCACATCATGCCGTGCCAGTACAGCAGCAGGTCGTCGTAGTCGAGCAGGCTCGCGTGCTGCTTCTGCTCGACGTAGGCGCGATACAGGCGGCCGAGATCCTCCTCCCACTGCGCGCACCAGGGATAGTGCTGCTCCAGGGTCTCCTTGAGCGAAGAGCGCGTGTTGACACGATTGGAGTAGATCTGCAGGCAGGTTTCCTTGCGCGGGAAACGCTGCTCCTTGCTGGCCAGTCCCAGCTCCTGGCGCAGACTGTCCATGAGGTCCGAAGCGTCCCCGCGATCGATCACGCTGAAATGCGGATCGAGCTGCACGTGCGGCGCATAGTGGCGCAGCAGGCGATTGCCGATGGAATGGAACGTGCCCGCCCAGCTCAGGCGCTGGGCGATGCCCTGGCTGGCGCCGCCGAGGGGCTCATCGAGCGCCTTGCGCGTGATTTCGTGAGCGCGCCGGCGCATCTCGGTGGCCGCGCGGCGCGTGAACGTCAGCATCAGGATGCGCGCAGGATCCACGCCGTGGATGACCAGGTGAGCCACGCGATGCGCCAGGGTGTCGGTCTTGCCGGTGCCCGCGCCGGCGACGATCAGGAGCGGCCCCGCCCTGTAGCCCTGCTCGGGAAGCGCCTCGCCGTGCGTCACGGCCTTGCGTTGCGGGGCGTTGAGTCTCTCGAGATGCGCCGTCGTGGTCATAGCGTGGCAGCTGCGACTATACCTGCCATGGGCGCGGCGTGCCCGCACCGTGACGCCTCGGCGGGCCACTCGCGCGCGGGCGGCTCACGCAGCAGTTACGATGCAGGGCATGAAACCCGACAAGCAGACCCTGCACTACAGCGGACGGGTCATCCGCGTGACCACCGACGACGTGATGTTGCCGAACGGGCACAGCGCTCACCTTGAAGTCGTGCATCACCCGGGCGGCGCCGCCACCGTAGCGCTGGACGACGAAGGGCGCGTCTGCCTGCTGCGCCAGTATCGCTACGTCGCGGACGGCTGGTTGTGGGAACTGCCGGCGGGCAAGCTCGAGCCCGGTGAGGCGCCGCTCGCCACCGCGCAGCGCGAGCTGACTGAAGAGGCCGGAGTGAGCGCGCGCAGCTGGCGCAGTCTGGGTGTGTGTTTGAGTTCTCCGGGCGTGTTCACTGAACGGCTGCATTTGTTCCTCGCGACCGGGATCGCGCCCGCTGCCAGGG
>CATPBM010000168.1 GCA_955652625.1 uncultured Steroidobacteraceae bacterium | reverse complement strand
GCTCTTTGGCGAGAATCTGATCGAGCGCCTGCGCGCTCCAGAACTCATCGTAAGCGGGATGTTCGGCGATCTTCGCGAAGAACGGCAGGGTGTCGATGCCGAAGCGGCGCGCGAAATCGCCGGCCGAGCCGCTGTCGAGGAACAGCCGGAAGTCGTCGTATGCGCCGCGTGCAATGTGCCTGCCCTCGCCGCGCGCCGTGGTCTGCCCGTAGAGGTAGTCGAAGTTGGTCTGGCGAAAGGCGCCGTTGTGGAACCAGTCATCGCCCTTCCAGCCATCGACCATCGGGCTCATCGGCACCGCGGCCTTGAGCGCCGGATGCGGATTCACCAGCGCCATGAGCACCGTGAACCCCTCGTATGACGAACCGATCATGCCCACCTTGCCGTTCGACTCCGGCACGTTCTTTACCAGCCAGTCGATGGTGTCGTATGCGTCCGTCGAATGATCGACGGGGCTGGCGTTCAGCACGCCGCGCAGCGGCCGTGTCATCACGTACTCTCCCTCCGAGCCGTACTTGCCGCGCACGTCCTGGAACACGCGGATGTAGCCTTCGGGTGCGAACACCTCGTCTCCCATGGGCAGCGTCGCCAGCAGGTGCGGGCTGACGAAACGCTCGGCGCGCTTGGAGGCCTCGTAGGGGGTGCGGGTCAGGATGATCGGAGCGCCTTTAGCGCCCCTGGGAATAACGATGACGGTGTGCAGCTTCACCCCATCGCGCATCGGGATCATTACCTCGCGCTTCAGGTAATCCCAGTCGGCACTGGGCACCGTGAAGCTGGGCGGGATATCGGGCTTCAGCGGCGGGGTTTGCGCCGCGCCGATCGCCCACGCCACGCACGCTGACAACGCACCCGCGCTCCAGGAATGCCTGACACGCATCAGTTGGGCTCCCTTCACGTGAAGATCGAAGCCTAGCAGACACCTGCCCGGGAGAATTGGCCGGATTCGGCCGGCGCGTTAGGATGCAGGCGTGAACGCAACCGATATCGTCACGGCGTTGCGCGCCGTGCTGCCCGAGGATTGCGTCCTGGCGCGCACGGAGGAAATGCATCCTTACGAATGCGACGGGCTCACCGTGTTTCGGCAGCTGCCGCAGGTGGTGGTGCTGCCGCGCACCGACGAGCAGGTACGCCAGGTGCTGCTTACGTGCAGCCGCCTGCAGGTGCCCGTGGTGGCCCGCGGCTCGGGCACGGGCCTCTCCGGCGGAGCCACCCCACACGCGCAGGGGGTACTGCTGTCGTGCGCACGCCTGAACCGCATCCTCGACATCGATCCGGCGAGCCGCAGCGCGCGCGTCGAGCCCGGGGTGCCGAATCTCAAGGTTTCGGAGGCCGCGGGGGCATACGGGCTGTACTACGCGCCGGACCCCTCCTCGCAGGTCGCCTGCTCCATCGGCGGCAACGTCGCGGAGAACTCCGGCGGCGTTCACTGCCTCAAGTACGGGCTGACGGTGCACAACGTGCTCGCGGTGCGCGGCTACACCATGGACGCCGAGCCGCTCGAACTGGGCGGCCGCGCTCCCGACGCACCGGGGCTTGACCTGCTCGCGCTCACGATCGGCTCGGAGGGCCTGCTGATGATCGTCACGGAGGTGAGCGTGAAGCTGATCCCGCGGCCGCCGTGCGCCCAGCTCGTCATGGCCTCGTTTGCCAACGTTCACAGCGCCGGCGAGGCCGTCGCCGCCGTGATCGGCGCGGGCATCATCCCGGCAGCACTGGAAATGATGGATCGCAAGGCAACCGCCGCGGTCGAGCCCTTCGTGCACGCCGGTTACGATCTGAGCGCAGCGGCGATTCTGCTCGTTGAGTCGGATGGCACCGCCGAGGAAGTGGCCGAACAGGTGCAGCAGATCGAGCGCGTGCTCAGGGAGCACGGCGCCGGGGCGCTGCACGTGTCCGCATCCGAAGCTGAACGCCTGCGCTGGTGGTCCGGACGCAAGAACGCCTTTCCCGCCGCCGGACGCATCTCGCCGGATTACTACTGCATGGACGGCACGATCCCGCGCCGGCACGTAGGCCGGGTGCTGGAAGCGATTGGGCAGATGGAGAGCCGCTATGGCCTTGGCTGCATGAACGTGTTTCATGCCGGCGACGGCAACCTGCACCCGGTGATCCTGTTCGACGCCAACGAGCCCGGGTCCTGGGAGCGGGCCGAGCGATTCGGCGCGGAGATCCTCGAGCTGTGCGTGGAGCTCGGCGGCACCATTACCGGTGAGCACGGGGTGGGTGTGGAGAAGCTCAACTCGATGTGCGTGCAATTCTCGGCCGCCGAGCGCGCCGCCTTCTTTGCGGTCAAGGCTGCATTCGACCCGCGCGGGCTCCTGAATCCCGGCAAGCTGATTCCGACCCTGGCGCGCTGCGCGGAGTACGGCAGGATGCGCGTGCACCACGGCGCGCTGGCGCACGCCGAGCTGCCGCGTTTCTGAGCATTCCGATGAGCGTGACGCCCCCCGCCGCGGTTCTTGAGGCGTTGCGTGAGCGCGTGCGGGCGGCCGCCCGCGCGCGTGAGGCGCTGCGCCTGAAAGGCTCCGGAAGCAAGGACTTCTACGGCGAATCGCTGGCGGGCGAGGTGCTCGAGCTCGGGGCCTGGCGCGGGATCGTTGACTACGAGCCCTCCGAGCTCGTCATTACCGCCCGATGCGGGACCCCGCTTTCCGAGATCGAGGCCGCGCTCGCTGCGCGCGAGCAGTTCCTCGCCTTCGAACCGCCCGCCTTCGGCGCTGATCCGACCCTCGGGGGCGTGATCGCCACGGGCCTCTCGGGGCCTCGCCGCGTGTACGCGGGCGCGGCGCGCGATTTCGTGCTGGGCGCGCGACTGCTCACGGGCGAGGGTGAGTTGCTGCGCTTCGGCGGCCAGGTAATGAAGAATGTTGCCGGCTTCGATGTCTCGCGTCTGCTGTGCGGCTCACTGGGGATTCTCGGGATCATCACCGAGGTGTCGCTGAAGGTGCTGCCGCGGCCGCGGGTGGAGACCACTCTGAGGCTCGAGCTGCCGGCCGCCGCCGCGGTGGACTCCTTCAATCGCTGGGCGGGACTGCCGCTGCCGCTGTCGGGCGCCGCCTGGTGGCGGGGAAGCGCGTGGGTGCGACTCTCGGGGGCGGCCTCAGCGGTGCGCGCCGCGCGCGAACGCATCGGCGGCGAGCTGATCGGCGAGGCGAACGGGCGTGCGTGGTGGGATGCCCTGCGTCACTGCCAGCATCCCTTGTTCGCAGCGCGCGTGATCTGGCGCGTATCGGTGCCCCCCACCGCCGCTGCGCTGGATCTGCCGGCGGAGCCGCTGATTGACTGGGG
>CATPBM010000167.1 GCA_955652625.1 uncultured Steroidobacteraceae bacterium | reverse complement strand
TTCTATACCTGCCTGTTCGCGACCCACGGCACGAGCGTGCGCGACGCGCTGCGCGGCGGGGCGAGCGACGATGCCCTGCTCGAGCTCATCCGCGGCGTATGGCTCAGGCGGTCCGACCGCTACAGCGAGCTGCGCGCGAAACTGCGCCACAGCGCACCCGAGGAGCGCAAGGTCGAGATGTTCTACATCGGTGGCTGATGGCGCGCCGGGCACTCACGCATCTCGATGCGCGCAACCGGCCGGCCATGGTGGATGTCGGCGACAAGGAAGTCACGCATCGCAGCGCCGCCGCCGAGGCGCGCATCCGGCTGCCGTCCGCCGTGGCGCGCGCCTTGCGCGCCAGCGGCCATCGCACCAAAAAAGGCCCGGTCTTCGACACCGCTATCGTCGCCGGCGTCATGGCAGCCAAGCGCACCCACGAGCTCATTCCCTTCTGTCACCCGCTGGGGCTGGAAAACTGCCAGGTGCATATCGAGCACAAGGGCGGCACCGACATCATCGTACGCTGCGAGACATCGATTCACCATCGCACGGGAGTTGAGATGGAGGCGCTGACCGGGGCGACCATCGCAGCGCTGACGATCTACGACATGTGCAAGGCGCTCTCGCACGACATCGAGATCGTGAGCGTGCGCCTGCTGGCAAAGTCCGGCGGACGGCGTGCGTTCGCGCGCAAGGCGAGTTAATTCCGTGGCAACGGCGCTCGCCCCCGGCCTCACGACGGCCCCGCCGCTGTACGGGCTCGTGCTCGCCGGCGGGCGCAGCACCCGCATGGGGCGCGACAAGGCGACGCTTGCCTACGGGGATGGCACGCCACAGCTGGAGCGCGCCATGGCGCTGCTGCAGCGGCACGTGACGCACGCCTACGTGTCGGTGCGCGCTGAGCAGAGCGCGGAGCCGGTGCGCGCGCGCTTTGCGCAAATCCGCGACACTCACGAGAACATTGGCCCGATCGCGGGCCTGCTCGCCGCACAGGCACGGCACCGGGAAGCCGCCTGGCTGGTGCTGGCCTGTGACCTGCCGCTCCTTGATGAGGCTACCCTCACGCGCCTGCTGCGCGCGCGCGACCCCGCCCGCACGGCGACGGCGTACCGCTCCAGCCACGACGGTCTGCCCGAGCCGTTGTGCGCGATCTACGAGCCGCGCGCCCGCGAGCCTCTCTGCGCTTACGTGACCGCCGGCAAGCAGTGCCCGCGCAAGTTCCTGCTGAGTGTGGATACGCTGCTGCTCGATGAGCCCAATCCACGCGCGCTGGACAACATCAACACGCCCGGGGAGTATGGGCCGGCCAACCAGACCGTGATCGGGGAGCACGCGATCCAACCCAGGAACCTCACCGTGCAGTATTACGCGCTGCTGCGCGAGCAGGCCGGCCGGCGCGAGGAGGCGCTGCAGAGCAGCGCGCGGACCGCGCGCGACCTCTATGCCGAGCTCGCGGCGCGCTACCCCTTCTCGCTGACGCCCGAGGTGCTGCGCGTGGCGATCAACGCCGAGTTTGCCGATTGGTCCACGCCCCTCAAGGATGGCGACACGGTAGTATTCATCCCGCCGGTCGCCGGCGGTTAGCTCCCGCTCGAAGCTCATGGCCGCATTCCACTTCACCCGCAAGCCGATCGACACGCAGGCGCTGCGCATGGGGCTCGCCGACCCGGCATGTGGCGGGTACGCCACCTTCGAAGGCTGGGTGCGCGATCACAACGAGGGGGAGCGCGTACGCGGCCTCGAGTACGAGGCCTTCGAGGCGCTCGCGGTGCGCGAAGGCGAGCGCATCCTGGGCGAGGCCAGTGCGCGTTTCGGGATCGCACATGCCGCCTGCGCGCATCGCCTCGGTGAGCTGGCCGTGGGCGAGCTGGCCGTGTGGGTCGCGGTCAGCGCGGCGCATCGCCACGAGGCGTTCCTCGCGTGCCGCTACATCATCGACGAGGTGAAGCATCGCCTGCCGATCTGGAAAAAGGAGCACTACGTGAGCGGTGACTCGGGCTGGGTGAACTGCGAACGCTGCGCCGCCCCGGCCGCGCACACCGAGGCGCTCAGCCCGCCAGGCCGGCACGCTCACAAACACGGCAGCTGAAGCCCCGCGCGTCTGTCTAAGCGCGCACCTGTCCCGCGCCGCGCACCACGTACTTGTAGCTCGTGAGCTGCTCGACGCCCACCGGCCCGCGGGCGTGAAAGCGGTCGGTGGAGATGCCGATCTCCGCCCCCATGCCAAACTCGCCCCCGTCGGCGAACTGCGTGGAGGCGTTGTGCAGCACGATGGCGCTGTCGACGCGCTGCAGGAAGCGCTCGGCCGTCGCCTGGTTTTCGGTCACGATTGATTCGGTGTGCGACGAGCCGTAGCGCGCAATGTGCGCGATCGCCGCATCGACGCCCTCGACCACGCGCGCCGCGATGATCGCGTCGAGGTACTCGGTGTACCAGTCGTCTTCGCTCGCCGCACGCACACGCGCATCGGCTTTCTGCACCGTCGCGTCGCCGCGAACCTCGCAGCCGGAGTCCAGCAGGTCGCGCACGATCGGCGCCAGGTGCGTGGCCACGCAAGCCTGATCGACCAGCAGCGTCTCGGCCGCGCCGCAGATGCCGGTGCGCCGCATCTTGGCGTTGAGCGCGATGGTGCGCGCCATGCGCACGTCGGCGTCGCGATCGATATACACGTGGCAGTTGCCCTCGAGATGGCCGATGACCGGCACGCGTGCCTCTTTCTTGACACGCTCGACGAGGCTCTTGCCGCCGCGCGGCACGATGACATCGAGGTACTCGCTCATGCCGGCAAGCATGTAGCCTACCGCGGCGCGATCGGTGATCGGCACGAGCTGAATGCACTGTGGCGGCAGGTCCGCCGCGGCAAGGCCCTGCACCAGGCAGGCGTGCAGCGCGGCGCTCGAGTGCTGGCTCTCGGAGCCGCCGCGCAGCAGCGCGGCGTTGCCGGATTTCAGGCACAGGGCGCCGGCATCCGCGGTCACGTTGGGCCGACTCTCGTAGATGATTCCGATGACGCCGAGGGGCACCACCACGCGCTGGATCTTAAGTCCGTTGGGCCGCTCCCACTCCGCCACGGTGGTGCCGATCGGGTCGGGCAGGGCAATCACCGCGTCGATGCTCGCGGCAATCGCCTCGATGCGCCGCTCATCGAGCCGCAGCCGTTCCAGCCGCGGGCCGCTCAGGTGCGCGGCGCGCGCGGCCGCCATGTCGCGCTCGTTGGCTGCGAGGAGCGCGGCGCTCCTGGCGCGCACCGCCGCCGCTGCCGCCGCGAGCGCCGCGTTCTTCTGTGCGGTGGTGGCATGCGCCAGAGCGCCTGCCGCGCCGATGGCCGCCTTGCCCAGCCCTTCCATCAACTCGCCGACGGAATCCAGGTTCATGAATCAGGGTATCCGTTGCGCCACGGGCACCGCTCCGACGGTTGGGGAAATCCCCTGGCGCAACAGCACCAGGTCGTCACGGTGGATCATTTCGTCCCGGCCGCGGAACCCGAGCAGATCCGCGATTTCCGAGGACCTGCGCCCCATGATGCGGGCCGCGTCGGCATCCGAGTAGGCGGTGAGACCGCGGGCGATCTCCACGCCGTCCGCGGTGAGCACGCTCACCGTGTCGCCCCGCTCGAAGCGTCCGCGCGCCCCGGTGACGCCGGCAGGCAGCAGGCTCCTGCCCGCCAGCAGAGCGGCCAGGGCGCCCGCGTCGATGGTGATCGCGCCAAGTGGCCGCAGCGTCCCCGCGATCCACTGCTTGCGGGCTGCGGCCGGCGTGGCGGTGGGGAAAAACCAGGTGCAGTCCGCTCCCTCCTCGATGCGCCGCAGCGGATGCTTGTGAGCGCCCGCGGCGATGCACATGTGGCAGCCCGCTGACACTGCGATGCGGGCCGCGAGAATCTTCGCCATCATGCCGCCCGAACCCAAGCCCGAGGCGGAGCGCCCCGCCATGGCCTCGATCTCCGGCGTAATCTGATGCACCTCGTGAATGAAGCGCGCGCCGCGCTCTTTGTTCGGGTCGGCGCTATAGAGTCCGTCGACGTCCGATAACAGCACCAGGCAGTCCGCGCCCGTCATCTGGGCGACGCGCGCCGCCAGGCGGTCGTTGTCGCCGTAACGGATCTCGGCCGTGGCCACCGTGTCGTTCTCGTTGATGACCGGCAACGCGCCCAGGTCCAGCAGCGTTTCGAGCGTCGCGCGGGCGTTCAGGTAGCGCCGGCGCTGCTCGCTGTCCTCGAGGGTGAGCAGCACCTGTGCCACCGTGACCTCGTTGCTCTCGAGCAGCTCCT
This sequence comes from uncultured Steroidobacteraceae bacterium, assembly GCA_955652625.1. Classification (GTDB taxonomy): domain Bacteria; phylum Pseudomonadota; class Gammaproteobacteria; order Steroidobacterales; family Steroidobacteraceae; genus 13-2-20CM-66-19. The sequence goes on along the minus strand of CATPBM010000167.1, from coordinate 1,120 downwards.
TGTACGCGTGCGCCAGGCGGATCTGTCCGACCGCGGCGGCCGCCTGGCTCTCCTCGAGCCGCAGCGCCCCGTGCTTCAGCCCCAGACGGCGCCGGCCGAGTGCGATTGCGCCCGATGACACCAGGATGAGGCGCTGCCCGCGCCTGCGCACCCGCAGCAGGTCCTCCACGAGAGTCTCCAGCCAGGCACGGTTGACGCGCCCGCTCTCGGGGTCCACCAGCAGCGCTGAACCCACTTTGACAACGAGCCGCCGCGCCTGAGTGAGGGGCGCCGCGCAGTCGGGACCTGGGCCGTTCATGGGGAAACTATACGCAATCGACCCCGGCCGCCGCACCCCGTGCCTAAACTACAGCGCCTCGCGCTCTCCGTAGCTGTAGCGTTTGGCGAAAGCGGGTAGCACCAGCAGGTTCAGCAGGGTAGACGTCACGAGTCCACCCAGCACGCTCACCGCCATCGGTCCCTGGATTTCCTGTCCCGGCTTGGTCATGCCGAGGGCGAGCGGGGCCAGTCCCAGCGCCGTTACCGTGGCGGTCATCAGAATCGGCACCAACCGCTCCGCGGCGCCGCGCAGGATGGTCTGCTCGTTCCAGGAGGCGCCTTCCACCTCGACCAGGTGCTCGTAGTGAGCGAGCAGCAGGATCGAGTTGCGCGCGCCGACGCCAAACACCGTCGCCAATCCCACCAGCGTTCCAACCGACAGACCGATGCCCGTCACCGCAATCACGAGAATGCTGCCGATCAGGCTGAAAGGCAGGTTGACCAGCACCAGCCACGGGTGCGCACGCCGGTGAAAACACAGGTACAGCACCATCACCACCAGGACGAGCGCCAGCATGGCGTAGAGCCCGAGCTGGATGACCCCGGCCCGCCCGGCCTCCGCCTGGCCGGCGAAACGCCAGTAGAGACCACTGCGCGCCGGAATTGCCGCGCCCAGCTGGCGTTTGGCTTCATCGACCACGCTCTGCAGATTTCTGCCCTTAACGTTGAATACAACCGAGACGCGACGCTGCCCGTTCTCGTGAAAAATACTGAAGCGACCCTCGGACGGCGTGACGCGGGCGTGATGATCGACCCGATCGATCTTGAACAGATCCGATCGCTGACCGCCACTGCGCGGACC
>CATPBM010000166.1 GCA_955652625.1 uncultured Steroidobacteraceae bacterium | reverse complement strand
CGGCCGCATAAGCCTGCTCGGCTTCCTTGTAGCGCCTGGCGGAAAAGAGCAGCTCGCCGCGGCGAAACTGCACTTCGTCGAGCTGCGGGGTCTGGGGGTAGCGCTGCACGACGCGATCGAGTGTCGCGAGGGCTGCTTCCGGCTGTCCGGTGGTCTCGTAGGCGCGCGCCAGCTGGTAGAGCACCTGGTCGTTGCGCGCATAGTCGGGATACGCCTTGAGGAGCGTCGTATAGAGCTTGATTGCCTGCCCGCCCTGGAGGTCGACCATCGTGACTTCCTTCTCCAGGCGCTCCATCTCTCCGGCGTCGAGGTTGAGGTCGCCGAGCCGGCGCAGGGCCTCGGCGCGCAGCTTCGGGTCGGTGTTCTGCAGCTCGAGGAAGCGGCGGTAATTCTCCATGGCGCGGGTCGCGCTGGCGGCTGCCGCGGTGTCCTTGTGCACCTGGACCTTGCGCGCGTTGAGATCGCCGATGGTGCGTTGCGCGTCAGGGCTCGCGGCGGGCGGGCTCTGCGAGGCCGCCGGGCGCGGCACTCCCGCCACCAATACCAGCGCTGCGACCGACGCCAAAAGCCCAGCCAGAGCACGCAGAGCACTCATCGCGGCGGCTCCGCCGTGGCGGGGGGCTCCGCAGTCGCGGGCGCCGGCGCCGCATCTGGCGGCGCCGGTGAAGGCTGATCCCCGGGCGCGGCCCCCTTTTGCTCCGGCGCGGAGGGCGCGGGGCGCGCGGCCTGCGAGTTGGCCGCACGGTCGTACATGGTGGCGAGCGCGAAGCGCGCCTGCAGCTGGTAGGTGGCGAGCCGGTCCTTTTGCTGCTGCAGCTCGTGCACCGCCATCTGCGCAAGGTAGGTGCTCAGCCTCTGCTCGGTGTCGGCAAGGCGCACCTGCAGCGCCTCGATGCGCGCCTTGAGCGCCGCGACCCGCGTGGCGAACTCCCCGGTATTCACCGGCACGTTCTTGCGCGCGCGCTCGACACGGATCCAGCGGCTCTGCGCCTCGTGCAGCGCGAGACTCAGATCCTTCAGTTCGCGCTGCGCCTGCCACATCCGCGCACCGTAGGCATCGTTCAGGCGGTAGTACAACACGCCCTTCTCGAGCACAAACTTTGCGCGCACCTCGCTGCTCTCGGACGTTTCGGGTGAGCCGGCGAGCCCTGCTTCCACGCGCTGCACCCGCGCCCACAGCTGCCGCTCGCCCGGGGTGCCAAGCGCGGCCAGGTCGTGCCGTGCCTCGATGCCGCTGAGCTCGCTCTCGAGGGCCGCGTTGCGCTGCTGCAGCTTGGCGAGCGCCCCGGATGCCAGCAGCGCATCCGCACGCGGCAGGCGCTCGGCGTAGGCGCGCTCGCGCGTGTCGATCATGTCCTGGAAGGCGACGATGCTGTCACCCCAGCGATCGAGCGTGCCGCTCATGAACACCAGATCGCGGTAGTTCTTGAGCCCTTCCTGGAAGTCATGCCCGGCGAGAACGGCATACAGGTAGCGCGACTCGGGCGCCTCCGGCAGGCTCTTGAGCTGCCAGAACCAGCCGTAGTGCGTTTCCTGGTCCTTGCTGAGCACGCGCTCGAGCAGGTCGCCCTTCTGGATACGCGCAATGGCCTCATCGATACGGCCGTTTTCGGCATCGAAGGAGCTCACCGCGCTCTCGTAATACTCGGCGGACTGCGCATTGGCGTTCAGCTTGCCGAAGGCATACGGCACCGCGAGATACGACTCCTGCACCGCCGCATCGAGCACGTTGCGGTTGCGCAGCTCCATCCACGGCGTGAGCGCCCCCTGATAATCCTCAAGAAGCGCGTCCGCCCAGCCGCTGCCGAGCAGCGCCCTGTTGGAATACGGCCCGTTCAGGCGTACGCGCGCCAGAGGCGCTCGCGCCTTGCCCGGCTGGCTGGCCTGCAGGTAGGCGAAGCCGAGCGCAAGATTGGCGCGATCCTTGAGCGCTGCCAGCTCAGGGGTGTTTGCGAACATCGTGCCGACGCCCGACAGAAACGGGTCCGCGTCGCTCACGCGGTTGCTGCGCACCAGCGCGATGCCCAGGTTGAAGCGCGCATAGGCGGACCATACCGGCCCGCCACGCCAGCCCGAGAGCAGGCGGATCGCCTCCTCGAAGCGAGCCTCGTACATCAGCACGTTGCCGAACAACAGCTCCTTCTGCGCCTCCAGTTGCGGGGACATGCGCCCGTTGATCTTGCGCAGCGCTGCGTCCGCCCGCTCGAGGTAGCCGCGCGCATACCAGACCTGCGCGAGGTAAAACCAGGCGCGATTGCGCACGCCCGTGGGCACCTCGTTCGTCAACAGGCTCTGGAAGCGCTCGCCGGCTTCGTTGTGCATGCCGAGCGACAGGTACAGCCCCCCGATCAGCAGCTGCGCCTCTTCTTCGTGATGGGGCAGCCGCCCCCAGTGCTCGTAAGCGAGCAGTCGCGTGAGCGCCTCGAAGTCCTGCTCCTGGTAGAAGTAGAACAGCGTATCGCCGTAGTGCAGGTCGTGGATACGCGTTTCCGGCAGCTTCTCCGCGTCGTGGCGCCGCGCGCTCGCCGCCTCCGTTGCGAGCAACGCCAGCACACCAGCGAGAAGCAGCGCGCGCATGGACGAACGCCGGCTCAAGAGCTATTCCCAGTCCTTGATCGCGAATTCCGGCTGCAGCTTGCGTTGCCGGTCCTCGATCTTGAGCTCCAGGTATTTCGCGCCGACGCCCTTCACGAAGTGCAGCGAAGCGCCACGCTTGTAGGCGCGATCGTTCGGCCCCTTGCCGTTGAAGAACGCCACCAGCTCGTGCGATCCGACCTTCAGATTGCCGAGGTACAGCCGCTGCACGCCGCCCTTGAGCAGCGCCTCGACCTCGCGCGGGGTATACAGGTAGTTGATGACCTCCTTCCGATCGATCTTCAGCTGCACCGAGTCCAGCGCGAAAAAGTCACCGACGTCCATCGACAGGAACACCGCCACCTGGGTGTTCGCAGGGAACAGCAGCTCCTCTTCCAGGACGAACAGGTCCTTGTTGAGGTCGACTACGTCCTTCTTAAGGCCCTGGATCTCCTGATCGAGCCCGCGCGTATCCGCGGAGGCTTCCGGCGGGACCTGTGCCGGCGCGCTCGCCGCGGGCGCCTGCCCGCTGTCGGTAACTGGAGGCGCTGCGGCCCCCGCCCAGGTGCTCGCGCCGAGCAGCACCGCGCACAGCCAGGCGAGCGCACGGGCGGGTGCCTGGCGCCGGGGCGGCCGGGGGAGGCGTGCAGTTGTCATCTGGAGCATGGTGGTTCCGATCATTCGTTCAGCAGCGCGCGCAGCTGTCGCAGATAGAGCACGTTGCTTGCCTCACTGTAGTCGCGCAGCACATGACGCACGATACCGCTGCGATCGATCAGCACGGTCATCGGCAGGTTGTCGACCTGGTAGCTGCGGGCGACTGCCTTGGCCGGATCCAGCAGCATCTTGAAGCCGACGGCTGCCGAGTGCGCGAAATCGAGCGCCTGGATCGAATTGTCGTCCACGCCGACCCCGTACATGGACAGTCCCGCGGTAGCGTACGTGGCGAGCGAGCGGTTGAGCGCGGCCAGCTGCGTGCGGCAGGGCGTGCAACGGCTGCTCCAGAAGCTCACGACCACCACCTCGCCACGGTGCTCGGACAGGCGCACATTGGCGCCCGCCGCGGCGCGCAATGTGAAGTCCGGCGCCGGCTCCCCGAGGAGCGCGTAGGGCTGCTGGGCGTGCGTGGGCGCGCTTGCGCCGAGGGTCAGTGCGAGGGCGCACAGCGGCGGCAACACTCCTGCGCGCGCCCAGGCGCCGCGCCACACGGGGCGGTTCGGCCAGCTCAATAATGATCCTTCGG
>CATPBM010000165.1 GCA_955652625.1 uncultured Steroidobacteraceae bacterium | reverse complement strand
TTGCTGAAGCCACGCGACGAGCCGGCACACAGGGACTCGATCGGAGCTGCCGATTTCTGGTGCAGGATGTGGCGGCACTGGATGCGGGCGGCAAGTTCGACCTCATATTGGGCGTCACGGTCCTGCAGCACATCCTGGAGCCCGCGGCGCTACGCGCCGCCGTGCAGCGCATGGCTGCTCACCTCACCGACACCGGCACGCTGATTCTGCTCGAAGCGGCGCCGCTTCGGCTGGTCGAGGCTTGCGACAGTGCAACCTTCCGCGCGCGTCAGCGCAGCGCCTACCTGCGGCTCTTCAGCGAGTCTGGCCTGACGGTGCGCGCGATCCGCGGGGTCGACCCCGCGCCATTTCGCACCTGGCTGCTGCCCCAGCTGCCGCGTCTGCCACGGCGGTTGCGCCCGGCCGCGCTCGCGATGGTCACGGCGCTCTCGATTCCGATCGACGTGCTTTTCGGTCGCAGAGCCGTCGGGCCTTCGTGGCACGCCGTGTTCGTCATCGAGCACGCACCGGGGTCCACATGAGCACTAGAGCGCGCCTTGGCGTTGCCGTGACCGTGCTGCTGCTGATCGCAGGCCTCGCGGGCCTTGGCTGGTGGTACCAGGCGAAGCGGCCCGCACCGGGGCAAGCCGCCGGTGCGCTCGCGGTGAACGTCACGAGCTCGGCCGACCAGGGACCGGGGACGTTGCGCGAAGCACTGTTCATCGTCGCGGGAACCAACGGCAAGGCGAATGTGTGGATAAGAGTGAAGAGCATTGCCATCGAGACCCCCCTGCCCCCGCTGGTGAATCCGCACGGCGTGAGGATCGTCGCTGAGGAGCCGGGCGCCGAAATCGACGCCCACGCACTCACCTCCGGCCCGCTGTTCGACGTCGCGGGTGCCGACACGTCGATCGAAGGGCTGACGCTGCGCAATTGCGTCGCGGCGGCGATCCTGCTGCGCGCCCCGCAGTTCCGTCTGCGCTCGAGCACCATCGACTCCTGTGACGTCGGCGTGGACGTTGCCGAGAACGCCGGCGAGGTGCTCCTGGAGCGCGACCGCTTCAGCAACGATCGGATCGGAGTGCGCTTCGCAGCCGCGAGTCGCAACGCGGTGGTGGTTGGCAATGACTTCCTGAAAGACAGGGAAGCGGGACTGTGGGCCGTGCGCGGGGAACCGGACACGCGCGGCGCCCCAATCAGCATTCGCGAGAACCACTTCACCGGCGGCGGTGTCGTGGCGGGCAACGTCCCGGTGCTCGTCGAGCGCAACGAGTTTACCGACGCGACCGAGGCGGCGATTCACCTCGTGGGCGCCGGAGCCGTAATTCGCGGTAACCATGTCAGCGGCGGAGCGGCCATGGGGATCATCGCCGAGAACGCCCGCGAGGCGGTCATCGACAGCAATGAGCTCGACCACCTGGCGGCTTACGGCATCATGGTACGAGGCTCGGCCAATACGCTGGTGCGTGCCAACCGGGTGCATAACTGCGGGTACGGTATGGCCTTTGTGCTCGGAGACCCACGCAGTCCGAGCACCGCCACCGACAACACGATCATCGAGCCGCAGTTCAACGGTATCGACGTGATCGGCGACTCACCGATCCTGCGACGCAACCAGGTGCTGCGCCCGCACGCGTTCGCTCTGCATGCGGCCGACTTCCAGCAGCCTGGCGGCCGGAACGTGCCGGCTCATCCGTTTCTCGAAGGCAACAACTTCCTTCGCGCCGACTCGACACAGGTGGCCTCCGGCGACATGGGCGGCACGCCAAGACAGCCATGAAAGACGGCAACGCGACACAACTCCTGCCCGCGCTGGTCTGGCATGACCCACGCATTCACCTGCTGGATGACACCTGGCTGGTGACCATATTCGCGATTCTGTTCGCGACCGCCGTGCCCTGGCTGGTCAGCGGCCTTGCCATCGACTTCATTGCCGTGGCGGCGGGGTTGCTTGCCCTGGGGGCGATCCACCTCGCTTTCGCCGCCATGAGCGGCCGCAGCGCCCGCCACCGACCGCGCGGCGCCGGTACGCTCGCGACTCTGCACGCGCTCGGCGTCATCACCATCGGCTTCATCTGGCAGCACGCGGGTGGTCTGCAGAACCCGCTGTTTCTCACTGTGTTCGCCCTGCCGGTTATCGGTTCGATCTTTCTCTCGCGCTGGCAGCCCTACTTCATGGCGGCGCTGGCCGTGATCGTCGTCGCCCTGGTAGCTGCAATCCAGGCCCCTGAGCTGCGCTGGTACGCACCCGGGTTGAACGCCACGGTCGACTGGGTCCAGGCCCTGCTGGGGAGAGGGACGCGCGGCGGCCTGCCGTTCGCGGGTTTCTATGCGCCGTCGGAATATTTTGTCGTTCTGCTCGAAGTGTTCGTCATCGTGCTGTTCGCGTGCGCCGTCGCAGCGGAATATCTCGGCACGATTTTCGAGCGGCTGCATGTACAGGTTGCCGCGGCGCGCGCCGAGGCAGAGCGCGGGCAGCAATTGTGGTCGGCGCTCCTGGAGCGATTGCCGCTGCCGGCGTTCCTTATCGATGCAGGCACTTCCGAAGTCATTTGTGCCAGCGCACCGGCGCTAGCGAAGTTCTGCGGCACCGGGGACTCCGTCGTGGGTCGCGACCTCTTTGAAACGGTGCGTTTCTCCTACCCCGAGGTCGTGCAGGAACTGATCGGCGGCCCTGGTGGCGTGGCCAAGCTGTGCATGATCCATCTGCACGATGAACTGCTCGCCGCCGAAGTGGGTGTGCAGCACGTCGCGCAGAAGGGGCGCCGATTCGCCCTGGTGGCGATCAACGACGTGACGGAGGCTTTCTGCGTGAAGGCCGCGCTGGATGTCGCCGAGCACGCCGCGCTCGTCATCAACCCCGAGGGTCGGGTGCTGGCCTTCAACAAGCCGGCCCGGGCGCTCTTTTCCGGTACCGAGATCGGCGCGGACCTGTCGCGTCTTTTGCCCGCATCCGACCAGGGCACTCGCTGGTGGGACCCGGGGTTGAGCGGTCGCCGCAAGATGCACCTGACGATCGCGCAACGGGTCTACCAGGTGACGAGCTCGGCGGTCGTGTTGCCCGGCGAGGAGGCGCGGCTGTGCGTCGTGGCGTTCCTGCCCGTAGCCCAAGTTGCTGCGGCAGATCAGAGCAGTACGGGTCTTACCAGCCAGGTGCAGCGGCCATGAGGACCCGCGTGCCCGCCCTTTGCCTCGCGCTGCTGATCTGCGGCCGCGCATTCGGCGCGGCCGATGTGATGGCGCCGGCGCCCGCGTCCCCAGCGGATGAGCGCCTGGTGTTCAGTGCCGACGGGGGGACGCTTACCGGAGGTCACGGCGCCGGCGGCGGCGCCATCACGTGGCTGCGCAATGTCGGCACCGGCGGGGTGATTGGCGTCGGAGCCGAGTACCAGGAAGTCTTCAATGCGCACTGGACGCTGGGCGCCCTCACCGGCTCCCTGACACTTGGCGAGGGCGATGCGAAGACGAATTTGTACGCCGAGGCTCACGAAGGCGCGGGCGACATCGGCACGCACGCGTTTCACTACTCGGTCATCACCGCCGGCGCCATCGCGACATTGGCGTCGCGTTTTTCGGTGCAGCTCGAAGAGCGCCGCCTCGACATCGACAAGAGTCACGGCAACCTGCCCAAACTCGGCCTGTCCTTGCGTGTCACCCCGCAGTTGCAAGCCTCGGCCTCCTACGCGCATTCCATCGGCGGCAATCTCGGCACCAAGCTCTGGACGGCACGCCTGGATTACACCGGCAAGATGCTCGACTGGCTGGCCGGGGGTGCGTGGGGCCCAGTCTCTCCGGCTGCCCTCAACTACATCACCTCAACCATAACACCCGCCAACGGGCCGCTCCATGAAGGCTTCGCAGGCGTCGGCAAGACCTTCGGCCGCACCCACTGGCTGGTGGTCGGTGACTTTCAGGACCTCAATGGCACCAAGCGCACCACGGTCACCCTGGTGTGCACCGTGCACCTGGGTGCTTACGGTCAACCTCGATGAGCAGAAGGGTAGTCAGGCGCCATTCGAGTTGGCTTGCGCCGCTGATCGTCGCCGCAGTGGTCGCGCTGGTGGGGGCGCGCCTCATCACCCTCAGCGTGCATGAGCGCACCACGCAACTGCGGCTGGCGGCGCAAAACGCGGTGGTGCGCCATACGCGGTTGATCGAAGCCCAGCTTCTGGAGCTTTCGCGTCGCACGCAGGAGGAAGCGCGACGGGGGGCGAGCGCGACGGGCGATGACGCCTCATCACTGCCGTTACCCGCAAGGCCGGGTGGCGGCACGTTCTGGATGGCCTCCGGCGGCAAGGTACTGCGCGCGGCGGATGCGGACGCGGGCATCGCTCGCGCCATTGCCAGCGAATTGACGTCAACCGATGCGCGCCAGCGCGCGGGAGCCGCCGCTCTGTTAGGACCTGTGCGATACGGGAGCCAATGGATCGTCGCCGCTCGCGCGCCGATCAGGTCACCCCGCGGCATGGCGGCCCCGGCCGATGGCGGCTGGGCGGTGAGCTATGAGAGTCTGGACGCGCTGCTGGCGCGGGCGCACTTCGGAACGCTCGTGAGCGAGGGCTATGACTTCCAGCTGTTTCAGATCGACCCTCTGACCCGCAGACCGCGGGTGTTCCTGAGCTCCCGTCCGGCGGCGCTGACCGATCCGGCGATGAGTGCAGTCCGGCGGCCGGCGGATTTGCAACAGCCTGCTGCCGCTGACTATCTCGCGCTCGTCATTCGACCGCGCACGGGGTGGTATCCGGCGAGCGCGCTGGCCACGGAAATTGGCCTGCTCGCGCTCCTGGCTTGGGCGCTCGCTTTCGGCACGTACGACCTGACCCATAGCCTCATGCGCACGCGCGCCGCGCTCAGCGCCGCGCGCAAGCGGCTACACGTCGTCAACCAGCGCCTGGTTGGCGAAATCGAGCAACGGCAGAGCCTGCAGAAAAGCTTCGAGCACGCGCGCTTCCATGACCCTTTCACCGGGCTGCCGAACCGCCGCTACTTCATGGACCAGCTTGATCGTGCTCTGCGCGAGGTGCGCACCCGGCACCGGCAGCGCATCGCCATCATCCTGGTGGCCATCGATCGCTTCAGACTCATCAACGATACGCTCGGGCACACGGCGGGCGATGAGTTGCTGTTGCAAGCGTCGCAACGTTTCGCCAAGGTGCTGGGCACACTGGAGTGTGTGCTCGCACGCTGGGGGAGCGATCAATTGGCGGTGCTGCTGTAC
>CATPBM010000164.1 GCA_955652625.1 uncultured Steroidobacteraceae bacterium | reverse complement strand
CGTGCGCGCGATGATCGAGCTGTTCGAGCTCACCCCGCATCTGCACGCGAATGCGGTGCTGTTGCCGCTCGGCTTCAAGCAACGCCTGGCGCTTGCCTGCGCGACCTTGCATGCGCCGGCGGTGCTGTTTCTGGATGAGCCCACCAGCGGAGTCGATCCGCTCATGCGGCGCGAGTTCTGGCACCACATCAACGCGCTCACCACGCGGGGCGTCGCGGTGGTGGTCACGACGCATTTCATGGAGGAGGCGGAATATTGCGATCGCATCGGCCTCATCTGGCGCGGCAGGAAGATTGCCGAAGGCACCCCCGATGAGCTCAAGGCGCGTGTGCGCAGCGCCCAGCAGCCCGAACCCACGCTCGAGGATGCCTTCATCGCGCTCATCGAAGGGGAGGCCGCATGAGCCCGGCCTACCTGCGCGTGCGCTCGTGGTGGCAGCAGCTCGCCGCGGTCATGATCAAGGAGGCGAAGCAGGTCACGCGCGATCCCTCGAGCTGGATCATCGCGGTGGTGCTGCCGCTCACGTTCCTGTTCCTGTTCGGGTACGGCATTTCCCTCGACACCACGGTGGTGAAGATCGCCATGGTGCGTGAGGATGACGGGCGCGATGCGCGCGACTTCGCCGCCGCGCTCACCAGCTCCAGGTGGTTCCTGGTGGTCCCTGCCGCCGAGCGCCGCTCCGGCGAGCGCCTGCTGCAAGACCAGAACGTCAAGGCCGTGGTCATCATCCCGGCCGAATTCAGTCGCTTCCTCAACGCACAGAGCACGACCGCGCGCGTGCAGGTGCTGGTCGACGGCGCGGAGCCCAACACCGCCAACTACGTGCGTGGCTACGTGGGCGCCATCTGGAGCGGGTTCCTCACGGCGCGCGGGTTGCAGCAGGGCGCCCCGTTGGCGACCCCCGTCAATCTCGAGACCCGCTACTGGTACAACGCCAACGCCATCAGCCGCTGGTTCCTCATCCCGGGCTCCATGACCGTGATCATGACGCTGCTCGGTACGCTGCTCACCTCGCTGGTCATCGCGCGCGAGTACGAGCGCGGCACGCTCGAGGCGTTGTATGCGACGCCGCTCACCCGCGGCCAGATCCTCATCGGCAAGACCCTGCCGTACTTTGTGCTGGCGATGGTGTCGATGGCGGTGTGCGTGTTGACGGCGCTGCTGCTGTTCAAGCTGCCGCTGCGTGGCTCGCTGCTCACGCTCGGGCTGGTGTCGGCGGTGTTCCTCGTGCCGGCACTCGGGCAGGGCCTGTTGATCTCGGTCACCATGAAATCGCAGATGGCGGCGGCCCAGCTAGGGCTTATGACCGGGTACCTGCCGGCGATGATGCTGTCGGGCTTCCTGTTCGACATTCATTCCATGCCCGCGTGGCTGCGCGCTCTCACGTACGTGATTCCGGCGCGCTACATGAACGTGTCGCTGCAGACCGTGTTCCTCGCCGGCGACCTGTGGTCGGTGCTGATTCCCAACATGCTGTTCATGCTCATGGTTGGCGCGGTGTTCTTCGGCCTCACCTGGCGCCGGCTCCACAAGCGGGTGGACTGAGGAGCGCATCGATGCTGCAGCGCCTGTTTGCCATCATCCGCAAGGAACTGATTACCATGCTGCGCGACCCGCGCGCGCGCCTCTCGCTCATCATCCCGCCCATCATCCAGCTATTCATCTTCGCATCCGCCGCCACCATGGAAGTGAAGAACATCAGCTTAGGGATAGTGGATCTCGACCGCGGGCCCTACGCCGTGGGGGTCCTGGAGCGCTTGCGCGGCTCGCCAAGCTTCACGCGCCTGCCGCGCTACACGAGCGTGGCGGCAGCCCGCGGCGCACTCGAGCGCGAGCAGGTCATAGGCATTCTCGTGCTGCAAAGCGGCTTCTCCGCCGATCTCACTGCCGGGCGGCCCACCAGCGCGCAGCTGCTGCTCGACGGGCGTCGCTCCAATGCGGCCGGGATCACGGCGCAGTACGTGAGCACCATCGTGAACGCCGCGGGCACTGCCTTAAGCGGCGCGCCCGCGGACGCCGGCGCGGCAGGCGCCGCGGCGGCGTTGCACGGGCTCGCACCCATGCCCAACGCCGAGATGGTGGTCGACAACTGGTTCAACCCCAATCTCGACTATCTTTGGTTCATGTTGCCGAACCTGGTGGGCACGCTGAGTCTGGGGGTTGCGCTCATGATCACGGCGCTGTCGGTAGCGCGCGAACGCGAGCTCGGCACCTTCGACCAGACGCTGGTCTCGCCGGCCACGCCGATCGAGATCGCACTAGGCAAGCTCCTGCCACCGCTCATCGTGGCGCTTGTACAGGCGACGCTGTACCTGTTGCTCGTGACGCAGTTATACGGCGTGCCGTTCCGGGGCAACCTGCTGGTGTTTTATGTCGCGGTGCTCACCTTCGCCGAGGCGTGCGCGGGAGTGGGGCTGTTCATCTCTTCGCTCGTGCATACCCAACAGCAGGCGTTCCTCGGAGCATTCGCGGTGCTGTTGCCATTCGCGCTGCTGTCAGGCTTCGCCACGCCGGTAGAGAACATGCCGTGGTGGCTGCAGTTCGTCACCCTGATCAATCCCCTGGCGCACATGCTGCATCTCATGCAGGGGCTGTTCCTGAAGGGCGCCTCGCTCGCCTCCCTCGCCCAGGACCTGGTGAAGCTTGCAGAGATCGCCTTATGCACCACGGTCGCGGCGGTGCTGCTGTTCAGCCGCAAGGCCGCCTGAGCGAAGCTGACGCGCACGCGGGATCGCGGGCGCTTCGTATAAGATGGCGCGCCCCCTTTACGAAAGACCCCATGAGCGTGCGCACAGCCGGCAAAGGCGCCTTTGTCTTCGTTTTCGTTGCGGTGCTGATCGACTCGATCGGCTTTGGCATCATTTTGCCGGTGCTGCCGCGACTCATCATGCAGCTCACCGGTGTCACCGTGGACCGCGCGGCCGCATACGGCGGGTGGTTGTCCTTCGTATACGCGCTGATGCAGTTCTTCTGCGCGCCGGTCCTCGGGAACCTGAGCGACCACTTCGGCCGCCGCCCGGTCCTGCTGTTCGCGCTGCTCGCCCTGGGGTTGGATTACCTCATCATGGGATTCGCCCCGGTGATCGGCTGGCTGTTCGCCGGCCGCATGGTGGCCGGCATCGCCGGCGCTTCCTTCACGCCGGCCTACGCCTACGTGGCGGACATCACCGCGCCGGAGAAACGCGCGCAGAGCTTCGGGCTCATGGGCGCCGCGTTCGGAATCGGGTTCATCCTCGGTCCTGCGATCGGCGGGCTGCTCGGGAACTTCGGTCCGCGCGCGCCATTTTTCGCCGCCGGCGCGATTGCGCTCGCGAATTTCGCGTTCGGCTGCTTCGCACTGCCGGAATCGCTGCCGCGTGAGTCGCGGCGCGCGTTTCACTGGGCGCGCGCCAATCCACTCGGCACGCTCATGCAGATGAGAAAGTATCCGGTGGTGAGCCTGATGCTCGGCGCGCTGTTCATGTGGCAGCTCGGACACCAGGTGCTGCCGAGCACCTGGGCGTTCTACACCATTTCCAAGTTTCACTGGACGAGCGCCGAGGTCGGCTACTCGCTCGCCTTCGTGGGTCTGCTCATGGCGGTGGCGCAGGGCGTTCTCACGCGCGTGCTGATTCCGTGGCTCGGCGGCGAGCGCCGCGCAGCCCTGGCCGGCATGGCGGCAGCCATGCTTGCCTATAGCGGCTACGCGCTGGTCACCCGGGGCTGGATGATGTATGCGGTGGCGTTAACCACCTTCATTTTCGCGCTCACCTACCCGTCGATGAATGCGCTCGCCTCGCGGCAGATCCCCGCCAACGCGCAGGGGGAGCTGCAGGGCGCCGTCGCCTGTCTCTACAGTCTGAGCTCGATCGTCGGCCCGCCGCTCATGACGCAGGTGTTCGGCTATTTCTCCGCGCCCGCAGCGCCGGTGTACTTTCCCGGCGCCGCGTTTCTCACCGCCGCGGCGCTCACCGCGGGGTGCGCCGCGCTGTTCGTGAAGGCCCTGCGGCTGGCGCCGCCGCCTGCCGTTGCGTCGATCCCCGCCGTCACGCCCGAGGTCTGAATGCGCCAACGCCTGAGTACTCTCTTGTATGGGGCCGTGGTGCTGGCGGGTGCCGGCGGCGTGCTCGCGGCGCTACCGCAGGCTCCTGCGCAACATGCGGCAGTGTCGCTGCCGCAT
>CATPBM010000163.1 GCA_955652625.1 uncultured Steroidobacteraceae bacterium | reverse complement strand
GACAGATAAGCGTCGTCTTCGAAGATGCGCATCTTGCGTTCGGTCTTCAGGCTTACACGCGAGGCGGTGGCGTTGGCAATGCAGCCGTTAGTGAAACGGATGCGCGCGTTGGCGATGTCGATTTCCTCCGAGAACACCGGCGTGCCGATGGCGTCGATGGCTGCGATCGGCACCCCAACGATGGTCTGCACGATGTCGATGTCGTGGATCATGAGGTCGAGCACCACGTTCACGTCGGTGCCGCGCTCGCGGTACGGCGCGAGTCGATGGCACTCGATGAAACGAGGCGAATTCAGGTGCGGCTCGGCAGCGAGGATGGCCGCGTTAAAGCGTTCGAGGTGCCCCACCTGCAGCAGTCGCTTGGCGCGTGCGGCGCGCGCGATCAGCTCGCGCGCCTCCTCGGGCGTCTCCGTGATCGGCTTCTCGACCAGCACGTGCGCACCGGAATCGAGAAAGTCGCGCGCGATGGCGAAGTGCGCCGGCGTGGGCGTCACGACGCTCACCGCATCGACGGCGCCGAGGAGCCCGTGGTAGTCCTCGAGCGGGCGGGTCCTGAGCTCGGCCGCCACCTGCTCGCGGGCCTCGGCGCGTGAATCGACCACGGCGAGCAGCTCGCAACCGGCTGCCCGCGCGTACTTTTGCGCATGGAACCGCCCCAGATAGCCCACGCCAATGACGGCCGCTCTGATTTTCCGCATGAGAGGGCTATTATGCCCGCCCGCGGCGCAACGCCCGAAAGCACCGAATGTCGAGCCGGCCCCCCACCCCCGAAACCGCTCCTTCCGAGCGCCTGACGCGTCTGCGCGACACATACCAGGCGCTGCCGCCGGCGCGGCGCGAGCTCGTCATCTATGGCGCTGCGCTTCTGTTCGG
Source organism: uncultured Steroidobacteraceae bacterium (assembly GCA_955652625.1). GTDB lineage: Bacteria > Pseudomonadota > Gammaproteobacteria > Steroidobacterales > Steroidobacteraceae > 13-2-20CM-66-19. The sequence continues at coordinate 5,780 of CATPBM010000163.1, read as the reverse complement.
GATCGTCCTCATGCCCTTTCTCATCTGGTTCGGCGGCAGTCGCGTGCTCGGGCCCTATACCCACGGGCAGAATCCGCACGCCGGGCCCGCCTCGCTGTTCGCGGACTTTGTCCTGGGGCTGGTACACGGGTCGGCCGTGTTCTGGGCGGTGGCGCTCGGGCCGGCTCTGGTGCTGCTGCTGATTCGGGTATTCGTGAGAATCTATCGCTCCTTGCCCTAGTTCCGGCCTGGAACGCCAGCCGGCCCGGACGGCCCCGCTCATTTCGGCCAGTACAGCCAGACCGCCACGGCGAACATCGCCAGCGTGGCGGCGTGCGCGGCCAGGCGCCAGGCGCGCTCACGCTGCTCCCCGTAGAAGCTGCCCGCCGTGGCCGCGGCACAAAGGGTGAATACCAGGACGGCGCGCATGAGGGCCGCGTGCTCCGGGGCGAAGCGCGCCTCGTCGGCCGGCAGCAACAGTATGACAATCCAGGTCATGAGCAGCCCGGTGGCCAGGGCGACCGCCGACCCCATGAGAATTGCAAGCAGAGCCGCCAGAGGTCGCATCGTGAGAGGACTGTACTTGCTAAAGACGAACTGCACGCTCTAGCCTTGGTCTAGTAGTTTATCGAACCTGCGAGCCCGTACATGACCCCACCCCTGCGCCGCTCCTCTGGATGGTTAACCGCTGCCGCTCTGGCGATCCTAGCGCTGGCGCTCGCAGGCTCCTCCGTCCAGGCCCCGGCGAGCCCGGCGCTCCTGCCCCCGGGGGCGCTCGCCCCGACCGACGCGCAGCGCTACACGGCGCGCAAGGTGGGGCGCATCCTCGAGGAGGCGCACTACAGCCGAGCCTCCATCGACGGCAAGATGTCGGACACGGTGTACCAGCGCTATCTGGAATTCCTCGACGGGCAGCGCAGTTACTTCCTCGCCAGCGACATCAACGACTTCAACGCCTATCGCCTGCAGTTCGGCGACATGATCCGCAGCGGCAGCATCGATCCCGCATACCTGATCTTCGCGCGCTTCCAGCAGCGCAACCGCGAACGCATCCAGCACGCCATCGCGCTGCTGCAGACCGAGCCGGACTGGACAGTGAGCGAGTATTTCGAGTTCGACCGCGCGCACGTCGCCTGGCCGGCCGACCAGAACACCATGGATGAGCTGTGGAGAAAGCGCGTCAAGAACGATGCGCTGTCGCTGATGCTCACCGGCAAGACCTGGCCGGAGGCAGCCGACGTCCTGCGCAAGCGCTACGAGCGCGTGCTGAAGCGCGTCGACCAGGTGACCTCGGAGGATGTGTTCGAAAACCTCATGAACGCTTACGCGCGCGCCTTCGATCCGCACTCAAGTTACTTCTCGCCGCGCAGCTCCGAGGAATATCGCATCCAGATGAGCCTCAACTACGACGGCATCGGCGCCTCGCTGCAGCTGGTGGATGACTACGTCACCATCATGAACGTGCTCGAGGGCGGCCCGGCCGCGGTCGCCGGCACGCTCAAGGCCAACGACCGCATCACCGGCGTCGGCCAGGGACACGAAGGCGCCTTCACCGACGTCATCGGCTGGCGCCTGGATGACGTCGTGCAGCTGATCCGTGGCAAGGCCGGCACCAGCGTGCGGCTGCAGGTGCTGCCGCCCGGCGCAGCACCCGGGACTCCGGAGAAAGTGCTCGAGTTCACGCGCAACAAGGTGACGCTCGAGGCCCAGGCAGCTCACAAGGAAGTGAAGACCATTGCGCGCAACGGCCGCACGCTCAAGATCGGAGTCATCACCGTGCCGGGCTTCTACCAGGACATCGCCGCGCAGAACGCCGGCGATGCGAACTACCGCAGCACCACGCGTGACGTGCTCAAGCTCCTGAACCAGCTCAAGGCGGAGAACGTCGATGGCCTGGTGCTCGATCTGCGCAACGACGGGGGCGGCTATCTGCCTGAAGCCACGGCCCTGACCGGCTTGTTCATCGACCACGGCCCGGTGGTGCAGCTGCGTGACACCTCGGGACGGCTCGAAGTGCTCGAGGACCCCGAGAGGGGGCCTGCGTACGACGGTCCGCTCGCGGTGCTGGTGGACCGCCTGAGCGCCTCGGCTTCGGAGATCTTCGCCGGAGCGATCCAGGACTATCACCGCGGCGTCATCCTCGGGCAGACCACTTTCGGCAAGGGCACGGTGCAGAATCTCGTGCAGCTCGATCGCTGGTCGGATAAGCCGGTGAACGGGCAGTTGACCGTAACCATCGGCAAGTTCTATCGCGTGACCGGCGAGAGCACCCAGCACCGCGGCGTGGTGCCGGATGTGCAGCTCGCCTCGCCGCTCGACACCAAGGAAGTCGGCGAGAGCGCGCTGGAATCGGCGCTCCCCTGGGATCGGATCGCCGGCGTGCCGTTCAAGACCAGCGCCGGCCCGGCTGCGGCGCCGCCCGTCGCCGCGCTCGCGACCGAAGAGGGGACGCGCGCGCAGCAGGATCCGGACTACAAGTGGCTGGTGTCCGACATCGCCGCCATCGATTCGGTGCGCGAGCAGCACAGCGTGTCGCTGAACCTCAAGGTGCGGCGCGAAGAGCGGGCGCGCATTGAGAAGGAGCGGCTCGAGCGCGAGAACAGCCGCCGGGCGGCCAAGAACCTGCCGCCGCTGAAGAGCATCGAGGAGCTGGAGAAGTCCAAGGCCAAGGACGATGCCGCGGACGTAGTGCTCGAGCAGGCGACCCAGGTCATGGCAGATATGGTGACCGGAACGCATCTGCCCGCGCAGAAGACCGTACGCGCCGGCTGATTGCGCCCGCAGCGCTTTAGCGCAACAGAATCCGGAACAGATCCCAGATATCGTCGGCGAGCACGTTGGGCAAGCGCGCCGCGGCGGGGCCGAGCGGAGCCGCCTGCAGCACGTCGCCTTCGGTGAGCGCCAGCGAGTCCGCCAGTGGGGCGCTGTCACCGGCATGTCGATAGCGCGCCACGTGCTTCAGACGCACGGTGCGCGCACGGATCTCCTGCGCGAGTCCTTCGCGCCGGGCAATCAGCCCATGGGCGCGGCCGATCTGTCCCATCAGCAGCACGCAATCCTTGGGCGGACCATAGTCATCGCCGCCCTCGCGGCGGCCGGTCGCCTCGCGCGCGAGCTGCACCAGCGGTGTCTTCAGTTCGTCCAGGCGCAGGCACAGCACCTCCGCGTAAGCGATCGCTGCGAGATTGATGGCGCGACGCGCCGGTAGCGACAAGCCCGGGAATGCCGGCGGCGCCTGCTGCGCGATGTCCTCTATGCTCACCCGCGCCTGGGCAAGAACCGCGCTCGCTCCGCTCAGTACCGCCTGCGCAGCAGCGATGCGCCGCTCGAGCGCGCGGCGTTTGAAGTAGTGCCAGAAGCGCGCCAGGGCGATTCGTTGGCTTGCGAGCGCGGCGACGTGCTCCGTGGCCTCCGCATGCAGTGCCTGCGCCGCGCGTAGCTGCTCGTCGGCCTCCTGGCGACGTGCGAACTGGCGACGATTGTGCTGGGCGAGGTGTGCGCGCCGCTCGCGCTCTTCCTGTTGCCGCACTAGGTCTGCGACGAAGTGCGTGATGAGCTCGCGCCCCGCCTGCCACAGCCGGCGCAGCTGGTAAAACACCAGCGCGGGGTAGGCGGTGCCCGCAGTACCCAGGCGACCCTCCAGTGTGTTGAGCACTTCCTGCACACGCTGGGTGGCCCCCTCCTGCTGCTTGATGAGATCCTTGAGCCGGAAGGTCTCTTCCTGCAATCCGCCGTAGGCCTTCTTGAGCTCGGCGCGATTGCGGAACAGCGCGAGCACCCGATGATCCTCATCGGGCGCGCCCTCCTGGCGGAGGCTGAGTTTGAGAAACCCGAGTTGTCGTAGCGCCTTCATGAGAGATGTAGCGGTTGCCCGCCACCTCTCATGCGCCGGCGTCGTGCTCCGGGCGGGATGAGAAGCGATGACCCCGCTCCACGCAGTATTCCAGCCACTTATTTAACATCATGTTGCGCGCCCAACGCTGATCCAGTTCACGCTCCGCGTGGCTGCGCAGGCTCTTGAGGACGGGGTGATGGTGAACATCTGCCCCGTGGGCTGTCCGCTGAGTGTGACCGCTGTTCCATTGCTGCGCTTCGACCAGATGTGCGTCATGGTAGATGCGCACGCGCATGTCCGGGTACTGCAGATCCCCGTACCGCTCGGCAATCAGGTAGGTCAGGTTCACCGTGCTGGTGTACGGTGAGCGCTCGGTCACGGTGAGAACGAGGTCACAGTCTCCGCGCACCCTCGAGGTACAGCGCCCGCTGAGCGCGGTCAGGCTCCCCGCGAGCCAGCCGAGGCGTATGAAGTTGCTCTCGTACAATCCCATGAGCGCGACGAAGCTGCGCGGGCGCGCGCGCCACGAGACGACGGTCTGTGTGTCAGCTAGCAGCACGCTTGCGACTATAACGCACGATGCTTGCGCTGCAAGCCGATTAGGGCGCGAATTTGCGGCACACTTGGCGCCGGCGGACTTGCAATTTTCGTGCGCAGCGCGCAGCGCGCGCACTTAAGGCCGCAGGCGCCGTTCGATTCCTGTAGTGTTGAGGATCCGGCTGGCGATCTCCTCGATCGAGGACTCGCTGGTGTCGAGCGAGGGAACGCCGAAGCGCACGAACATGGCGTCCGCGGCGCGCAGCTCGTACTGCACCTGTGCGCGCGAGGCGTAACGGCTCTCCGGGCGGCGCTCGGTGCGGATCTGCTGCAGCCGCTCCGGGCGGATGGTGAGTCCGAAGAGTTTGCGGCGAAACGGCTCCAACCGTGCCGGCAGCTTGCCCGCCTCCAGGTCGTCCTCGGTGAGCGGGTAGTTAGCGGCAAACACCCCGTACTGCAATGCCAGGTACACGCAGGTCGGGGTCTTGCCGACACGCGATACCCCGACCAGCACCACGTCCGCGTGTGCGTAGTCCCCGCCCGTGCCATCATCGTTGGCGAGCGCGAAGTTGGTGGCGTTGATGCGCATGGTGTAGGCCGCGAGATCGGCGATGCCGTGCGCGCGTCCCGCGCGGTGCGTCGAGCGGGTGTTGAGCTCGCGCTCCAGCGGACCGACAAACGCCGAGAACAGATCGAGGAACAGTCCGTTCGCGTTCATGACGATGTCGCGCAACTCATCCTGCACCAGCGTGCTGAAGATGATCGGCCGCAGGCCCTCGTCGGAAGCTGCGCGGTCGATGCGCCGCACCGCCTCGTGCGCCTTGTCAACGCTCGACACAAATGGCAAAGTCACCGGCCGAAATTCCAGGCCCTCGAACTGCGTCATGAGACTGTGGCCCAGTGTTTCCGCGGTCACGCCTGTCTGGTCCGAGACGAAGAAAACGGTTCGACGGCTCACGGCGGCGGCGTACTTATCAAGCTGGTCGACGAATCCGCAGTGTTTCACCGCGCGCGCAGCGTAGCAAGCGCTAAGCGCAGGAGTAGATCGTCAGGAGCGCCCTTGGACGCATACGTCATCCCGTTCGAGCAGTTGGCAATGCGCGATGTCGAGACCGTCGGCGGCAAGAACGCCTCGCTCGGTGAGATGATCGGCTCGCTGGCGAAGCTCGGCGTGCAGGTGCCCGGCGGCTTCGCCACCACCGCGCACGCCTATCGCGAGTTCCTCAAACAGGGCGGCCTCGATGAGCGCATCTGCGCCGAACTCGCCGCACTCGACGTCGACGACGTCGCGCGCCTCGCCGCGACCGGCTCACGCATACGCCAGTGGATCCTCGCGACGCCGTTTCCGCCGGCGTTCGCGCAGGCGGTCGGCGCGCAGCTGCGCCGCATGAGCGCCGGCGCCGACATCGCCGTGGCGGTGCGCTCCTCG
>CATPBM010000162.1 GCA_955652625.1 uncultured Steroidobacteraceae bacterium | reverse complement strand
GTTCTGCGGGGAATTTGACGGCGCGAACTTAAATCAGATCACCTGACCACTGCAACGTGCTATGCGAGGTTTGTGAAGCGGTGCCGGTTTGGCCGGCTTGCCGCCCTAGTGGATCAGCTGGTTCATCTCGAAGATCGGCAGCAGCATTGCAAAAACGATGCCCATGACGAACGCGCCCATGAGAATGATGAGAACCGGCCCCAGCAGCCCCACCATCGCATTCAGCAGACCGTCGAGCTCGCGCTCCTGAGTAATGGCGGCGCGCTCGAGCATGCTCTCGAGCTGCCCGCTCGACTCGCCGCTGGAGATGAGGTGGATGGTCATGGGCGGAAACATGCGGCTGACTGCGAGGGAGCGGCCGATCGGTGCGCCTTCACGCACGCGCGCTGCGGCGTCTGTTACCGCATCGCGCATGGGCAGGTTCGTGACCACCTCGCCGGAGATGCGCATCGCCTCGAGCACCGGCACCGCGCTCGCCGACAGAATGCTGAAGGTGCGCGTGAAGCGCGCGGTATTGAAGCCGCGCGCCATCTTTCCCAGCAGCGGCATGCGCAGTTGCCAGCGCTGGAAGCGGCGCCGCGCGGTGGGGTCCCGCTGCCAGCGCCGGAACAGTACGTAGGCGATGATGGCCGCGATCAGCAGGTACACGCCATAGGAGCGGGCGAAGCCGCTCGTGGAGATCAGGATACGCGTGATCAGGGGCAACTTGGCCTTGCTGGTCTCGAATACGGCCACCACCTTGGGCACCACGAATACCAGCAGGCCCGACACGATCGCGAAGCACATCACCGTCAGCACGATCGGATAGAGCATTGCTCCGAGCACTTTCTGGCGGATCTGCTCGCGGCTCTCCGTGTAGTCAGCGAGGCGCTCCAGCACGTTGTCCAGATGCCCGGACTGCTCGCCGGCTGCCACGGTGGCGCGGTAAATCTCGGGGAAAACGCGCGGAAACTCGGCAAAGCCGTCGGCCAGGGTGTGGCCTTCCATGACGCGCGCGCGCACCCCCAGCACGATGCTCTGCACGCGTGGTTTCTCGGTCTGCTGGGAGACGGCGAGCAGGGACTCCTCGAGCGGCAGGCCGGCGCGCACCAGGGTAGCGAGCTGGCGGGTGAAGAGCGCCAGATCCGAGGGCGATACGCGCCGCATGAAGCTGAAGGAGCGCTGGCGCTTCGCCTCCTTCTGGGCGACCTCGGCCACCGCAACCGGCAGGAGCTGCTGTTCGCGCAGCAGCTGGCGGATGTGCCGCGGGGTGTCGCCCTCCAGAATCCCCCTGCGCTCCTTGCCGGCCGTGTCAAGGGCGGTGTATTCGAAGGCGCCCAACTACTTCAGTCCTCGCGCGTAACGCGCAATATTTCCTCCAGGGTCGTTTCACCGCGCAGCACGCGCGCGCGGCCGTCATCGCGGATGGAGGGCGTACGCAAGCGCGCATGCCGTTCGAGCTCCTGCTCTGAGACCCCATCGTGGATCATGGTGCGCATCGCATCATCGACCACGATGAGCTCGTAGATGCCTGAGCGCCCGCGATAGCCCCCGGTCGGGTCGCGACCCGGGCGGTAGAGCGTCGGGGAGGGTTCATCCGGACCCAGGTTCAGGAGCCGCCGCTCGTATTCCCCCGCCGGGAAGGGCTGCTTGGTGTCGGGGCTCAGGACGCGCACCAGGCGCTGGGCCAGAACGCCGATGAGGCTCGAAGACAGGAGGAAGGGCTCGATCCCCATGTCGCGAAGTCGCGTGATGGCGCCGGCTGCGGTATTGGTGTGCAACGTCGAGAGCACGAGGTGACCGGTGAGGCTCGCCTGCACCGCGATCTGCGCGGTCTCCAGGTCGCGGATCTCGCCGATCAGAACCACGTCCGGATCCTGACGCAGTATGGCGCGCAGGCCGCGTGCGAAGGTCATCTCGACCTTGGTGTTGACCTGCGTCTGGCCGATGCCGTCGATGTAGTACTCGATCGGATCTTCCACCGTCATGATGTTCTGGGTGTTGTCGTTCAGGCGTTCGAGGGCGGCGTACAGCGTCGTCGTCTTGCCAGAACCGGTCGGCCCCGTGACCAGGAGAATTCCGTGCGGCTTGTGGATCAGCTCATCCATTGAGCTCTGGGTGCGCGGGTCCATGCCAAGGGAGCCCAGGTCGAGCTTGCCGGCCTGCTTGTCCAGGATACGCAGCACCACGCGCTCGCCGTGCCCGGAAGGAATGGTCGAGACGCGGACATCGACCGCGCGGCCGGCGATCTTCAGACTGATGCGCCCGTCCTGAGGCAGGCGCTTCTCGGCGATGTCCAGGCGCGACATCACCTTGATGCGCGACACCACCAGCGGCGCCACGGCGCGCTTGGACTGCAGCACCTCGCGCAGCACGCCGTCCACCCGGAAGCGGATGACGAGGCGGTTCTCGAACGGCTCGACATGGACGTCGGAGGCGTTTTCCTTGACCGCCTGGGTGAGGACCGCATTGATCAGCCGGATGATCGGCGCGTCGTCCTCGCTGTCGAGCAGGTCCGCCTGCTCGGGGAGGTCCTGCGCGAGGTGCGCAAGGTCGGTCGTGTCATCGAATCCTTCCACCGCCTGCATGGCATCCGAGCCGGCCTCATAGGCCTGCCGCAGCAGCTCGTCGAACTGCGCTTCCGGTACGCGCTCGAGACGCATCGAGCGCCTGAGGTAGCGTCGTACCTCGGCGAGCGCGTGAGGCGAGGCGGTATCGCGGTAGGTGCACTCGGCGACACCGTTCACCACGCGGTTCACGAGCACGCCGTGACGTTTGGCGAACGCGAATGACAGGCGCGGCCCGGCGGCGTCGGCGCCTGCGGGTGC
>CATPBM010000161.1 GCA_955652625.1 uncultured Steroidobacteraceae bacterium | reverse complement strand
CCGGCGTACTTGAACTTGAAAGTGGCAGCAGTCACGTGTGGGCCGCCGTAGCGCAAGGCCGCAGGCAGCCAATCCCCTCATTATATGGGGATTCATATTAACCGCGGCCCGGGATCTAAGGCTACCTAAGCCTAAGCTACGAGCTGGACCAGACTCTCTTTATATGTCCCAGCATGAGGCCGCGCATGGTGTCCATGGGGTCGGCGATGGCGGCGAATATCGGCGGCCGCCGCCGCAGCAGCTGCCAGTTCTCGCTGCGCAGAACCTGCCGCAGGAACTCGACGTTGCGCTCGATGGCCTCCATGTACGGATTGCGCCCCCCGTAGAGGATTTCTAGGTAGCGGTAGGCGCCCTGGAACTCCCCGTCCAGGCGCTTGCTGCGCACGTCCATCACAAACTCTGGCGTCTGGCGCAGCAGATCGAGCCCCGAGGCGTACTTGACCCGCGGGTTGCCGTCGTTGAAACCCAGCGCCACGCCGCCGAGCACGAACTCCGCGTACAGCCGGTCGCGGCATTTCTCGAGATAACAGCGGTCAGCCATCTGGGCGATCATGTCGGCCGTGCCGAGCAGATGCCCCACCGTGATATCACGCGGATCGGTGACCTTCTGCGCGATGTGCCCGAACGGCACTTCGTAGCCGGTGAAGTGGATGATCTCGCTCGCGACCGGCACCCAGGCGCCGAAGCCCAGCACCGGCAGGTACTCCTGGAGAAAGCGCGCGCCGCGCGAGACATGCGTGCGGGTGAACTCCGCGCCATTACGCGAGCCACGATCCTCCGCGCGGCGCAGGTAGCCCACGTCGTGAAACAGGCCGGTGATCAGGCCAATGACCGCGCGCGTGCCGCCGACGCGGCTGGCCTCGTCGTGCTGGCGCTCGTAACCGACGAGCAGGCGCGCCAGAGCCAGTGTTATGTCGAGGGTGTGCTGGCGATCGTGGTACACCGTGTCCACGCCATGCCATCCGGGCACCTCGCCGGCGAACAGGCGTTCGAAGTGGCTGAAGGCACGGGCCAGGGGATCAAGCGACAGCCCCGGCCATGTCGGGCGGAAGAGCGCTTCGACGGCGGCGAGCACTGCCTGCGGCGAGCTCACCTGGACGCTGTTGGTAACGTCAAAGTCGCTGCGCCGGGTACTGTTGTTCATTGCATTATGTAATTTGCGCCTGCGCATTGTGGCCCATCCCCGGCCTGCCCGCTCGCTTAGTTTGGCGGGCAGTCTAGGCACTTCCCGGCGGGTTATGCCGCGATGCGGCGCACACTCTAATAGATCCGCAGCCCGCCGTACTTGCGGCGGATGTGCCGGTCGAGAGTCAGTGCGCCCAGGGCGAATCCAATGCACAGCGCGGCGAACGCCGAGCCGAGCACCCAGCGCCACACGTGCGGCGGCCTCTCGTCCGGGGCCCCGCTGAAGAGCGCGCGCTGTGGGTTTGCGGGGTCTTCCGCCGGCGGCGCCACGCCGGGGGCCGGGGCCAATGAGGGCACCGCGGCAACGCGGGCGTCGGCGGCTGCCGGGCGTGCCGTTCGCAGCTGCGACTGCAGGCGGGTGAGCTCGTCCCGCAGCCGCGCCACGTCCGCGTCGCGCTGTGCGAGCCGCACCCGCAAGGGCTCATCGGCCGACACATAACCGGAGCGGACCCAGCCGTCTTTGCCGTTCCCCAGGCGCACGTGGACTTGGTCGCCTGCGCGCTCGAGCATCTCCAGCGACTCGCCGCTCTTAACGGTGGCGATGCGCTCGCCGCTCGCATCGGGGGCGCTGTTCACGTTGACGACCACCTGCTCGACCACGTACAGCGTCTCCGCGCGCACCGCGGGCACTGCCGCGAGCCACGCCAGGAGCGGCACCGCGCCCGCCAGCGGCCGTGCCGTCGGCCGCCGCGTCATGCGGCGCGCCCGTGCGCGGCGTCCATGCCATGCTGCTTGAGCAATGCGCGCACATCCGGGCGGCGACCGCGGAACTCGATGAACGCCTCGAGCGCGTCGCGGCTGCCGCCGCGGCTCAAGATGGCGTCGAGGAAGCGGCGCGCGGTGGGCCGATCGAACACCCCGCTCTCCTCGAAGGCCCCGAACGCATCCGCGGCGAGCACTTCCGCCCACTTGTAACTGTAGTAGCCCGCCGCGTAGCCGCCGGCGAAGATGTGTCCGAAGCTGTTGGGGAAGCGGTTCCACTCCGGCACCGGCACCACCGCGACCTCGCTCCTGACTTCGCGCAGCACCTCGAGCACGCGAGCGCCGCGTTCGGGCGCGTATTCGGTATGCAGCCGGAAATCGAACAGCGCGAACTCCAGCTGCCGCATCATCGACAGGCCAGCGTGAAAGCTGCGCGTGGCGATCAGGCGCGCCTGCTTGTCGGCCGGCAGCGGCGCGCCGCTGTCGACATGCCCGGAAATATGCTGCAGGACTTGCGGGTGCCAGGCGTAGTTTTCCAGGAACTGGCTCGGCAGCTCCACTGCGTCCCAGGCCACGCCGTTGATGCCCGCGATGCTCGGGTAGTCGACCCGCGTCAGCAGGTGATGCAGGCCGTGGCCAAACTCGTGGAACAGGGTGAGCACGTCATCGTGCGTGAGGAGCGCCGGCCTTCCTGCGGCGGGGGGCAGGAAGTTGCACACCAGGTAGGCGACTGGCAGCGCGGCGCCGCTCGGCAGGTGCTTGCGACCCACGCACTCGTCCATCCACGCGCCGTTGCGCTTGTGGGGACGCGCATAGGCGTCCAGGTAGAAGCTGCCGACGGCCTCACCGCTGGCGGCGGTGAGGTCGAACAGCCGTGCGTCCGGATGCCACACCGGCGCGCCCGTGCGCTCGCGTATCGCCACGCCAAACAGCCGTTCGGCGACCTCGAACAGGCCGCCGAGCACGCGCGGCAGCGGGAAGTAGGGGCGCAATTCCTCCTGCGATACCGAGAAGCGCTCACATTGCAGCCGCTCGGCGTAGAAGCCGACATCCCAGGCGGCGAGCTTGCGGCCGGCGAAGGACTCAAGTTCCGCGAACTCCGCCTGCGCGGCGGCGCGCGCGGCCCCTGCGAGCTCGTGCAGGAACGTGAGCACCTCGCCGACGCTGTGCGCCATGCGCGTTGCGAGCGCGTATTGTGCGTAGTTGCCGAAGTCGAGTAGCCGCGCCACCTCGTGGCGACGCCTGAGGATCTCCTCCATCACCGGGGTGTTGTCCCAGCGGCCCGCGGCCGGACCCTGGTCCGAGGCGCGCGTGGTCCACGCCTCGTAGAACGCGCGCCGCAGGGTGGCGGACTCGGCATCAGTAACCACCGCGACGTAGGTGGGCTGATCGAGCGACAGCAGCCAGCCCGACAGTCCCCGCTCCTGCGCGCGGCGCCGCGCCTGCTCGATGAGCATGTCGTTGAGGCCGGCGAGCTCGTGGGCGTCGCTGACGTGCCGCGTCCAGCTGTTGGTGACATCCAGCACGTTCTCCTCGAATTTCGCCTGCAGCTGCGTGAGCTCCAGCATCGCGGTCTTGAAGCGCTGCTTGCGCTCCGCGGGCAGCCCCACACCGGCGAGGCGAAAATCGCGCACCGCGTGCTCGATCACCGACCGCTGCACGGGCGCGAGCGCGGCTCCCTCCTGTTCGGCGATGGTGCGATAGGCGCGGAACAGCGGCTCGCTCTGGGCGAGGTCGGTCTGGTAGGCGGAAAGCAGCGGCAGGCAGGCGTTGTAACCGGCGCGCAGCGCGTCGGAGTTCAGCACCGCATTGAGGTGGCTGACCGGCGACCAGGTGCGCGAGATGCGGTGGTGCAGCTCCTCGAGGGGCTCGACCACGTTCGCGAAGGTGGGACGCGCCTGGCTCGCAAGCTCCCCGATGCGCGCCCGGTTCGCCGTCAGCAGCTCGCGCACCGCCAGCTCGACGTGCTCGGGACGGATCTGCATGAACTGCGGCAGCGGTTCCTGGCCAAGTAGGGGGTTTCCCATGCAATTCCCGTCCCGTTGAGCGGCGCCCATTGTAGCGCCTTGGAAGATGCCGGCTCCCGTCCTCATATAACATGGCGCGGCGCATCGGTTGCGGAGGCTTCATGGCCGAGAAATTCGACTTGGTGGTGATCGGCGGCGGCAGTGGCGGACTTGCCGCCGCACAACGCGCGGCGGAACACGGTGCCCGGACGATATTGGTGGAATCCGGTCGCCTGGGCGGGACTTGCGTCAACGTTGGCTGCATCCCCAAGAAGATCATGTGGAACGCCGCGGACCTCGGCGGCGCGCTGCACGACGCCCCCGACTACGGGTTCCGGGTCGAGACACAAGATCATGACTGGCCGCTGCTCAAGGAGCGGCGCGACACCTACATCGCACGGCTGAACAGCCTCTACGCCGCAAACCTCGCCAAGCGCGACATCGAGCTGGTCCTTGCCCGCGCCAGCTTCGTCGATGCGCGCACCGTGAGCGCCGCAGGACGGCTGCTCAGCGCCGATCACATCATCATCGCCACCGGCGGCACGCCGCGACTGCCGTTGATCCCGGGGGCGGAGCTCGGCATCACATCCGACGGTTTCTTCGAGCTCGGCGCACGCCCGCAGCGGGCCGCGGTCGTGGGCAGCAGCTACATCGCGCTCGAGCTTGCGGGCATTTTCGCCGGCGTCGGCGCGGACACCACTCTAGTGCTGCGCGGCGAGACGGCGCTCAAGACCTTCGATGACATGCTCGGTGAGGTGGCGCTCGCCAGGTTGCGCGAGGAAGGGGTGGATATCGTCATGCACGCTCCCCCTTCCGCACTGACGCGCGCGGGCCGCGGCGCGCTCGAGCTCATGGTCGCCGACGGGCGGCGCCTGGGTCCCTTTGATTGCGTGCTGTGGGCGGTGGGCCGCGCCGCGGCTGTCGATGACCTCGCCCTTCCCAAGGCGGGGGTGGGGCTGGACGTCCAGGGCTTCATATGCAACGACAGCTATCAGGTGAGCAACGTACCGGGGATCTATGCCATCGGGGACGTGTCCGGACGCGCGCAGCTGACCCCGGTGGCGATCGCGGCCGGCCGGCGTCTGTGCGACCGGTTGTTTGGCGGTGAGAGCGGGCGGCATCTCGACTACGAGAACATCCCGACGGTGATTTTCGGGCGTCCCCCGATGGGCACCGTCGGGCTGTCGGAAAAGGCGGCGCGTCAGCGCTACGGCGCGGGCAACGTCACGGTGTTCCGCTCCAGCTTCGTGCCCCTCTACCATGCGCTGACGACGGGCAAACCGCGCAGCGAGATGAAGCTCGTCACCGCCGGGCCCGAGCAGCGCATCGTCGGCCTGCACGTCGTCGGCCAGGGGGCAGATGAGATGCTGCAGGGGTTCGCGGTGGCGGTGCGCATGGGCGCCACCAAGAAGGATTTCGACGACACGGTGGCCATTCACCCAACCTCCGCGGAAGAGGTTGTGACCATGCGCTGACCCACTTAAGCGCGCGCGGCGAGTGCCGCCAGCACCTGCGTCGTCGCGGGACGCACGCCGCGCCAGAGGCGAAAGGATTCCGCCGCCTGCTCCACCAGCATCCCCAGGCCCTGCATGGCGCGCGCGCAGCCGGCGCGCGTCGCCCACTGCACAAAGGCGCTCGCGGAGCGGCCGTACGCCAGGTCGTAGCACACCGTCTGGGCGCCGATCGCACTCTGCGGGATCGGCGGGATGTCCCCGGAGAGACTGGCGGAGGTCGCGTTGATGATGAGGTCGTAGGGCAACTGTTCGAGGTCCGCGAAGCCGACTCCCTTAGGGCTGCCAAGATCGGCGAATGCCGCTGCCAGGGCCGCGGCGCGCTCGGGAGTGCGGTTGGCGATCACCAGCGCCGCGGGCCGCAGGTTGAGCAGCGGAGCCAGGATCCCGCGCGTCGCGCCGCCTGCGCCCACGATGAGCACGCGGCGATCGGTGATGACCACGCCCGCGTTTTCGCACAGGTCGCGCACCAGCCCGGCGCCGTCGGTGTTGTCGCCGAGGATGTGCCCGTCCTCGAGCGCAAGGGTGTTGACCGCCGCGGCCTGCGCGGCGCGCCCGGTGAGCTCGTCCGCAACATGCACCGCGGCGATCTTGTGGGGCAGGGTGACGTTCAGTCCGCGTCCCCCGTGCCGGAAGAACTCACGCACGTGCGCGGCGAAATCCGCCGGCATCACGTCGTAGGGCTGGTAGCTCATCGCCTGGGCCGTCTCGCGCGCGAACATGCCGTGGATGAACGGCGACAGGCTGTGACTTACCGGATGGCCGACGACGCCGTAGCGGTCGAGGGCACTGCTCATGCCGGGGATTCTGACAGCATCCGCACCGCCGTGCCTGCACTGGCGCCCGGCGCCAGACACGCCTCGAGCGCCGGCAGCCACACCTGCATGCGCTCGCGCACGAGCCACGGCGGATTGACGATCAGCAGGCCTGAGCCGTTCAGCCCCACGCGCGAGTCGCGCGGATACAGCCACAACTCGCTCACCAGGGCGGGCGCGGTGAGCGTGCGCGCGCAACCGGCAAGCCAGGCGGCGCTGCTGCGCTGCTCCTTTATCGGATACCAGGCGGCGAATACACCGGTCGGAAAGCGGCGCAGCGCTTCCGCGAGCGCCGCGGTGAGGCGCGCGAAATCCTCGCGGGTTTCCTCGTAAGGCGGGTCGATGAAGGTCAGGCCGCGCCGCTCCGGCGGCGGTAGCAGGG
>CATPBM010000160.1 GCA_955652625.1 uncultured Steroidobacteraceae bacterium | reverse complement strand
GCTCTGGCATGCCTCTGTCGATGAGAATCTCGAGAACTCTGTGGGAGCAGACGCGCAGAAAAAGATCAACGCTGCCGTGGACGCGATCTTCAGCAAGTTCCCAACCTGACCGGAACGCGCACTCCATGCGGTTCACCTCTATCGTGCTGCTGACGTGTGCCCTGTGCGTCTCGGTCTCTCAGGTCGCCGGCGCTGGCGCGGCGGACAATGTCCGCACCGCAAAGCGCGTGTTCCTCGAAAACATGGCGCAAGGGCGTTTTGAGCGGCTCGATGAGATTTACGGTCCTAACTTCGTAGCGCACGGCGCCTCGGCCAACTACACCCTGGAGCAGGACAACGCGTCGACCAAGGCCTGGCGGGCCGCAATGCCGGACCTGAAGGTGACGGTCGAGCGTACGGTTGCCGACGGGGACCTGGTCGCCGTGCACTGGAATGCGGTGGGCACGAACACCGTGGCCGAGGGCGGCATGCCCGGTAAGGGCGATCGGGTCGGCATCGAAGGAATGACCTTCTTTCGCTTTGCCTCCGGGCGGATCGTCGAAGAATGGAGCGTCGTGGATATCGCGACGCTCAGAAAGCAGCTGACGTAAACCACTCAGGATCGATTAGCTCCGCAACCTTTGCCGAGCCCTCTGCGTGCCTGCGTCACACGACGCGCCGCAGGCCTGCACGTGAGCGCCAATCCGGGCCCTCAATGCGCCGGACTTGTGTGACGCCCGTCACTTCCTGCACGAAGCGCTCTGCTCGCAGCGGCCGAATCTGAGAGGCCCGGACACGAAGAGAAAGGTGTTACCACCTAGCTTAATCCGGTGAAGATTCGCCCTAAACTGATTGCGCTGATGGCCGGCATATTCGTGATCCTCTGCCTGGCCGAGACCCTCGTCGAGCGGCGCGTCGTCATGCCAAGCTTCGCGGAGCTGGAGCGCGCGGACGCGCGCACCGCCATGCGGCGCATCAACTACGCGCTCGATCTGGCCGTGGACCGCGTCGCCGTGTTGGCCGCGGATTGGGGCAACTGGTCCGACACGTACCAGTTCGTGCAGGATCACGATATAGCGTTCATCAAGACCAACATAAACAACGTCGCGATCAAGCAGCTGGCCGTCAACGTCGTCCTCATCGTCGATGTGGACGGCCGGTTCGCACTGGCGACTGATCTGGACTTAAATACCGACCGCCCACTGGGCCTGGACCTTACCGCCCGCAAAGAGCTGCCCGCGAATTTCCCGTGGCGGGCGAATCTGCGTGAGGGTCGTCCGACCAGGGGGCTGCTGCGCACCAACCGCGGCGTGCTCATGCTGACGGGTGCGCCGGTGCTGGATGGTTACGGCCGCGGACCGTGCCGCGGCATGGTGATCATGGGGAGGCTGCTGGAGCGTTCCGAGATCCAGCGCATCGCCGCGCAGGCCCAGACGGATTTCGCCCTGCTCGACGCGGCACCCGGCGCTGCCGCGGAGCGCCTCGAGTCAGCCGCTGCAGTCACGCGCGTCTACCGTGCCATCAATGATGTCTACGGGCGGCCGATCGGGACGCTGCGGGTAGCGGTGCCGCGAGAAATCACGATGCGCGGCCAAGTGGCCGTCACCTATGCGTCCGCCTGCCTGATCGCGGCGGCGGTCATCGTCCTGCTCCTCCTGGTGATTGTGCTGAACCGCATGATCCTGACTCCGCTCGCCGTGGTCACGCGCCACGCGGTGGCGGTCGGCGAGGACAGGGACCTGACGACGCGTCTCGATCTCCAGCGTGCTGATGAGATCGGCGTGCTGGCGCGCGAATTCGATCGCATGGTGGGACGGGTGGCGCAATCGCGCACCCAGCTCGTGGATCAATCCTTTCAGGCCGGATTTGCGGAGCTCGCCAAGGGAGTCCTGCACAATCTCGGCAACGCCATGACGCCAATCGGCGTGCGGCTCGCGCACCTGGCAGAGCGGCTTCGGGCGGTGCCGGCCGAGGACGCCGAGCAGGCGGTGGCGGAGCTGCAGCAGGGGACCGCCGCCCCCGAGCGCACCGCGGACCTGCAGGAATTCCTGCGTCTCGCGTGCCGGGAGCTCGTGCTCACCGTCAAATGCGCGCGCGAGGATGTGGCAGTGGTCACGCGCCAGGCGAGCGTCATTCAGACCGCGCTCGCCGAGCAGATGCGCTCGGCGCGCAACGAGCACGTGATCGAGCCGGTGCGCCTGACCGAGCTCGTGGCCCAGTCCCTCGAGATTGTCCCTGACTCCTGCCGTGCGCGCCTGCGGATCGACACCGACGACACTGTGCGCAGACTCGGGGTGGTGCGCCTCGCACGCACCGTGCTGCGGCTGATCCTGCAGAACCTGATCATCAACGCGGCGGACGCGGTCCGCGATGCAGGCAAGGAGCGCGGCGTGCTGCGCGTCAGCGCCGAGATCGTGCGCGAGGCGGACCGTCAGCAGCTGCACTTGCAGTGCAACGACGACGGCGTCGGCATCCCCGCGCAGAACCTCGAGCGGGTGTTCGAAAAGGGATTCTCGACCAAGTCGCCCGAAACCAACCACGGAATCGGGTTGCACTGGTGCGCCAACGCCATCAACGCGCTGGGCGGACGGATCTGGGCCGCGAGCGAGGGCCCCGGACGTGGCGCCTCCCTGCACCTAATGATCCCCCTCGCCACTCCTGAACCTGCCTCCCTCGCCGGAGCTGCCTGAGGTCTCCCCATGGATGAACGCAAACAGACACCCATTCGCGTACTCGTGGTCGACGATGAACCCGAGATCCGCGATTCCTACCGGCAAATCCTCCAGGAAAGCGAAGCGAGCCTGGAAATGACAGGCTTTCACGAGCTGCGCAGCCGGCTGTTCAAGAAGAACCCCATGGAAGCCCTGCGGAGCCACGCGGCGTCACGCACGACCAGCTTCGAGCCGGTATTCTGCGACCAGGCGCAGGCGGCGGTGACAGCGGTGACCGAGGCGCTGGCGCGCAATCAACCCTTTGCCGTGGTGTTCCTGGATATGCGCATGCCCCCGGGGAGGGACGGCGTGTGGGCGGCGACGCAGATCAGGGAGCTCGATCCGGCGATTGAGATTGTCATCTGTACGGCCTACTCCGATGCGGACCCCAGCGAGATCGGCGGCCTCGTGCCACCGGAGGACAAGCTCTCCTATCTGCAAAAGCCCTTCCATCCGCACGAAGTCCGGCAGATGACCATCGCGCTCGCCAGCAAATGGCGTGCCGAGCGGCGCATCGTGAAGCTCGCGTACTTCGACACCCTCACCGGCCTGCCGAACCGCGCGCAGTCCCACAATCGGCTGGTGGGCGCGCTGCAGGCGGCCAAGGAAAACACCCGCACGCTCGCGGTGCTGTATCTGGATCTCGACAACTTCAAACGCGTCAATGACACGCTCGGTCACGCCGCAGGGGATGAGCTGCTGTGCGTCGTCGCCGAGAGGCTGCGCACCTCGGTGCGCTACGGGAACGAATCCGACGTACACAGCGCGCCGGGCAGCGCGCGGCCGGGCGACATCGCGCGCCTGGGGGGCGATGAGTTCCTGGTGCTGCTGCCGAATCTGCGCACCACGGTCGATGCCGGTGCGGTGGCCGAGCGGCTGATCCTCGCGCTGCGCGAACCGATCCAGCTTGCCTCGAACTCCCTGGTCGTCACGCCGAGCGTCGGAATCGCGATCTATCCGCAGGACGGTGCCGACGCCGAGACCCTGCTGCGCAACGCCGACCTGGCCATGTACTTCGCCAAGCGCAGAAGCCCTGGTACCTGGGCGTATTTTGATGTTTCGATGAACGCGACCGCGCTGCAACGCTTCACCATTGAGGAGCAGCTGCGCGGCGCTCTCGAGCGCAACGAGTTTTCGCTCCAGTACCAGCCGCAGTTCGATGTGCGCACGGGGGGCGTATCCGGCGTCGAGGCGCTGCTGCGCTGGACGAACGCCCAGCTCGGTGCCGTGAACCCTACGGAGTTCATCCCGGTGGCCGAGGAGACCGGCCTGATCCTCGCCATCGGCAAGTGGGTGCTGCGCAGCGCCTGCCGGCAGGCTCAGGCGTGGCGCGCGGAGGGCCTGCCGGTGGGCAGAATGGCGGTCAACGTCTCGGGCCGGCAGTTCGCGCTGGCCGAGTTTCCGCAGGAGGTGCGCGGGATACTCGAGGAAACGGGACTGGATCCCGCGATGCTGGAACTGGAGATCACCGAATCGGTGGTCATGGCCGACGAGGCATGGGCGGAAAAAGCCATCAACCAGCTGAAGGCGCTCGGCATCTCGCTCGCCATCGATGATTTCGGCACGGGCTACTCGAGCTTCGGCCGCCTGCGGCATTTCGCGGTCGACCGCCTCAAGATCGACCGCTCCTTCGTCACCAGCATCACCGAGTGCAGCGATGACCGCGCGATCGCCGCGGCCATCATCGCCATGTCGCGCTCGCTGCGTATCAACGTGACGGCCGAGGGCGTCGAGAACTTCCCGCAGCTTGCCTTTCTGCAGGAGCAGGACTGTCAGGACGCGCAGGGATTTCTGCTCAGCCACCCGCTGCACCCGGACGCCGCGCGTGAGCTGTTACGCCGCGTGAACGAGGTCGGTGACGCCTCGCGTACCCAGCGCCTGAAGGCCATCACCGGCTGACACTCGCTGGCCTCGCCTCCGCCACGCCGGCAGTCCCGCCGGCTCCTGGCGGGCAATTGTGCGTAGAATTGCTCCCTTCACGACTGCCGCCCGCTTCGGGTGCGGTGGAATCGGAAGGCTATGCAGACCGCGCTCGCCGATTTCCTCAAGGACACCCCGCAAGGCCGCGAGGCGCAGGACATCCTTCGCAGTTGCGTGCACTGCGGCTTCTGCCTGCCGGCCTGCCCGACCTACCAGCTGCTGGGCGATGAGCTCGACAGCCCCCGGGGACGCATTTATCTGATGAAGCAGCTGCTCGAGGGCGAGCCGGTCACGGAGCGCACGCAGTTGCACCTGGACCGCTGTCTGACCTGTCGCGCCTGCGAAAGCGCCTGTCCGTCCGGTGTGCAGTACGGCAGGCTCCTCGACATCGGCCGCGCCTTGACCGAAGAGCGCGTGCGGCGCACGCCCGGTGCGGTACTGACGCGCTATCTGCTACGCACGATCGTGCCGCACACGCGCCGCGCCCGCGCGCTGCTCGGCCTCGCCCGGGTCGTGCGTCCGTTTCTGCCCTCCGCACTCAAGGCGCGCCTCCCAGGCGCGCGGCAAGCCAGCGCCGGTTCCTGGCCAGTGGCGCGTCACACGCGCCGCGTGGTGTTGCTCGAGGGCTGCGTGCAACCGGCGGTCGCAGGCGGCATCAACCCGGCGGCGGCGCGACTGCTCGATAGCGTGGGAATCTCGGCCGTGCGGGCGGGGGGATGCGGCTGCTGCGGCATGCTCCAACATCATCTGACCGACCACGCGGCTGCGCGCCAGGCGATGCGGCATAACGTGGATGCGCTCTGGCCGCATGTCGAGGCGGGCGCGGAGGCGGTGGTGTTCACCGCCAGCGCCTGTGCCTCGATGGTGAGTGACTACGGACGGCTGCTGCAGGATGATCCGCAATACGCCGCGCGCGCCGCGCGCATCGGCGCCATTGCGAAGGACATCAGTCAGGTGCTGGCTGCCGAGTCCGCAGCGCTTGCGGCGGTGCTGGACAGCGCCCCCGGCGTGCGCGTCGCATTCCAGGCCCCATGCAGCCTGCAACACGCGCTCCAGGTGCGCGGCGTGGTCGAGAGCCTGTTAAGCCGCGCCGGCTTCACGCTGACCGCCGTCGCCGATGGTCAGCGCTGCTGCGGCTCTGCCGGCACCTACTCCATTCTACAGCCGGAGCTCTCCGGGCAGCTGCTGCGCTCGAAGGTGAGCGCGCTCGAGGCCGGTGAGCCGCACGTAATCGCCACCGCCAACGTCGGCTGTCTCATGCACCTGCGCAGCGGCACGTCGCTCCCGGTATGCCACTGGGTGGAGCTGCTCGCGCCGAGACTTGCAGGTGGCTGACCAGTGGGGCGAGCGCATGCCGCGCTCGGTGAGTCTCCTGCAGACGGTCGCCGTGTCGGTGGGCGTGGCCATTGGCAGCGGCATCTTTCGTGTCCCGGCCACGGTCGCCGCGCAACTCGCGGCCCCGGGTCCGATGCTCGTCTGCTGGGTCCTGGGCGGCATTGTCGCGCTGTGCGGAACGCTCACGGTCGCGGAGCTCGCCGGCGCGCTGCCGCGCTCCGGGGGCATTTTCGCCTACCTTCTCGAGGCCTACGGCCCGCTGCCGGCGTTCCTGTTCGGATGGACCGAGCTGGTGGTGATCCGCGCGGCCGCGCTCGGGGCGATCGCGACCATTTTCGCCGAGTATCTCGGGTACTTCGTGCCGCTGACCGCTGTGCAGGTGCGCTACACGGCGGCGCTGGCGATCGTGCTGATCGGCGCCATCAACTACATCGGCGTGCAGCGCGCGGTGGCGGTGTTGAGCGCCACCACCGCAGTGAAATATGCGGTGCTCATGGCGTTGGGACTGCTCGCGTTCACGGCCAGCGGCGGCAGCGGGGCGCATTTCACACCGGCGTGGCCCGCGGGGGTGCCGCTCTCGCTGCTGGCTACCGCCCTGATCCCGGTGCTGTGGACTTACGACGGCTGGGCGGACCCGGCCACCATGGCAGGGGAAATCAGCAACCCACAGCGCAACCTGCCGCTCGCACTCATCGCCGGGGCGGTGTGCGTGATGCTGGTGTACCTCGTGGTCAACGTTGGCTTCCTGTACGCGCTTGCGCCCGCGCAGATGGCGGGTTCAAAGCTCATCGCCTCGACCGTGGCGGCGCGCATTCCGCTGCTCGGGGGCGCGGGTGCGGCGGTGGTGGCCGCGGCGGTGGTCGTCTCGGCATTCAGCGGGCTGAACGCCTCGATGATGACCGGCTCGCGGGTGTTCTATGCCATGGCCGATCGCGGTCTGTTCTTTCGTATCGCAGCGCGCGTGTCCGCGCGCTACAACACGCCCTCGGTCGCCATCTGGCTGGCCACTGCACTGGGTGTTGGCTATGTGCTCGAGAACGACTTCGCGCAGCTTGCCGACAAATTCATCATCGGCATCTGGCCGTTTTACGCACTCACCGTGGCGGCGGTGTTCGTGTTGCGCCGGCGACGCCCGGAGTTGCCGCGCCCCTACCGGGTGTGGGGTTACCCGTTCGTACCGGCAGTGTTTCTGCTCGCCTCGGCTCTGATGGTGCTCAACGCGCTGCTCACCAACCCACGCGACACCGGCTTGACGCTCCTCATCATTCTGGCAGGAATACCGGGGTACGGGCTGCGCACATACCTGGGGCGCCGCCGCAGCTAATTCATCAGCGGTTGGTAGCCGCCGCTCCACGTGTCGCGACAATTCCAAGCACAATGACGTCTGGCCCTGCGGGAGCTTAGCGGTGAGCAGCGGTATAACAGCCAACAGGACGCGCGCGACATGAACCGGCGCGTGATCATCGGCGCGGCGGCGGCCCTCGTGCTCGTCCTCGGGGTGGGGTGGTACCTGTGGAGGCAGCACGGTGCGGACAACCCCGACGCCCCCTTCTCGCTGTCCGGAAACGTGGACGTGCATCAGGTGGAGCTGGCATTTCGCGTCACCGGGCGCATCGCGGACATGAAGGCGCAGGAGGGCGACAAGGTTGCGGCGGGAGCAACGCTCGCGACGCTGGATTTCGTGCCATTCGCGACCGATGTCGCCTCCGCCACGGCGGACGTGGCGCAGGCGCAGGCGCAGCTGGATAAGACGCTACGCGGTTATCGCGTGGAGGAGATCGCCCAGGCGCGCGACACCGTGGCGCAGCGCGCCGCCGACCTCGAGAACGCGCGCGTCACCCTGCAACGTCAGCAGGCGCTGGTGGCTTCGGGCCTTGTTACCCACCAGCAGATCGACGACGCCGCGGCGCGCGTACGCATGAGCAACGCGCAGCTCGCCGGGGCGCGCGATCAGCTCAGCCTGCAACTGCATGGCTCGCGGATCGAGGATATCGCAGCCCAGGAGGCGCTGCTGGCGTCCGCCCGGGCGCGCCTGCAGAAGGCGCAGACCGCGCTCGCGGACGCAACGCTCCTGGCGCCGAGCGCGGGCATCATCTCGGTGCGTGCCCGCGAGAATGGCGCCATCGTGCAGGCGGGACAGACGGTGTACACCCTGACGCTCAATGAGCCGGTGTGGATCCGCGCCTACGTGCCGCAGCCGCGGCTCGGGCGCATCAAGCCGGGCATGGTGGTGAAGGTGAGCACCGACTCGATGCCGGGCCGGCAATACGAGGGCACCGTCGGTTTCATCTCCCCGGATGCCGAGTTCACTCCCAAGACCGTGCAGACCGAGCAGGTGCGGGACGATCTCGTGTACCGCATTCGGGTGATCGCGAGCGACCCCGACAACGTGTTTCGCCAGGGCATGCCGGTGACGGTGCTGGTGCCGGCCGCCGCCGTGCCGGCGCAGAAGCGCTAGGAGCAGCACATTGTGAGTGCGCCGGGACACACACCCGCCGCGCCCCCCGCCGCGCAGCCGGCGGCGAAAGTCGTGGGCCTGGTGAAAAAGTTTGGCACGACGTGCGCGCTCGCTGGCATCTCGGCTGAGCTGCCGCCGGGGAAAATCCTGGGACTGGTCGGTCCGGACGGCGCGGGCAAGACAACACTGATCCGCCTGTTCGCGGGGCTCATGACGCCCACCGCGGGCAGCGTCGAGGTGCTGGGCCGCACGCCGCTTGCCGAAGGCGGCAGCACGCAGGCCGAGACCGGTTACATGCCGCAGCGTTTCGGGTTGTACGAGGATCTTTCGGTGCTCGACAACCTCAATCTGTATGCCAACCTGCGCGCCCTCGATGCGTACACACGGGCGCAGCGCTTCGTGGAGCTCCTGAAGTTCACCGATCTCGGCGCCTTCACCACGCGCCTGGCGGGAAAGCTCTCCGGTGGCATGAAGCAGAAACTGGGACTGGCGTGTGCGCTGCTCGGACGCCCGCGCCTGTTGCTGCTGGATGAGCCGGGAGTGGGTGTCGATCCGCTTTCCAGGCGCGAGCTGTGGCGCATGGTGAGCGAGCTGGTGGCGAGCGGCGTGACGGTGCTGTGGTCGACGGCGTACCTGGAGGAGGCCGAGCGCTGCGCGCACATCTGGTTGCTCGATCGCGGACGCCTGCTCTATGACGGGGAACCAGCGCGCCTCTCGGAGCGTGTCCGGGGACGGGTGTTCCGGCGCCGTGTCGCTGCCGGCAAGGCGCGGCTCACCGCGGAGAGCGAGCTGACGCGCGAGGCGGTACTCGATGCCGTGATCCAGGGCGCCAGCGTGCGCCTGGTGGCGAAGCCGCAGGCCGCGGGTGAATTCGCGGGCGACGACTACGAGCCCTTGCCGCCGCGGCTCGAGGACGCCTACGTCGAGCTTCTCGGAGGCGCGCGCAAGGGCGAGAGCCTGCTCGCCAAAGGCTGGCCGGCCACCGCGGCCGCCTCGTCCGATGGAGCGCTGGTACGCGCCGCTTCCCTGACACGGCGCTTCGGGGACTTCGTCGCCGCTGACCGCGTGAGCTTCGAAGTGCGCGCCGGCGAGATCTACGGACTCCTGGGACCCAACGGCGCGGGCAAGTCGACGACATTTCGCATGCTGTGCGGGCTGCTCAAGCCCACCGC
>CATPBM010000159.1 GCA_955652625.1 uncultured Steroidobacteraceae bacterium | reverse complement strand
GCGGCTGCGCGGCTTCGCCCGGCTCGGCCCGGGCCGGGCGGATTGGTGCCGCAAGTTCCTCGTGTAGCGGCGGCGGGGGTGGCGCGGCGGTGGCGAGCTGCAAGGCGCGCACTCCCGAGGGTGCCACCGCCGCTTCCTCGGGCGTCTGCGGCGGGGTGCGGGGTGCGGATCCGAGCGCGAACGCCTCGATACGGATACGCGCCTCCTCCGACCACCTCCCCGTGGGGTGACGGGCGAGAAACCTCCGATAAGCCTCGACGGTCGCGACGCTCCCGGCGTGCACCCAGTCGCGCTCCACCACGAGCTGCTCGATACGGGCGCGCGCCTGACTCGCCAGCTCACTGTCGGCATGCTGCTCGAGAAAGCGCCCGTAGGCCTCACTGGTATCGGCGGCCTCGGCCGAGCGCCAGTCCTGCTGCTCGCGGCTGCACCCAGCGCACGAGGCCGCCAGCAGCGCGATCAGGGCAACTCTGCCTGCACGGAATGTGATCATGGTCGGCATCCTTGAAGGACCTGCGTTACGTATTATGACCCGGGCGCACCCCCCGCGGAGCACCGGATGACCGAGACATTGAAGCGCAGGCTGATCGATCAGATCGGCGATTCCCCCACCTTCGTCGCCGAAGGGTCGCGCCTGACCGGCGATCTGGAGAGCGCCGGCCCCCTGGTGCTCTGTGGCGCCATCCGCGGCGACGGCCGGGTTGCGGGCGCCCTGCGCATGGCGGTGACCGCGCAATGGGAAGGCGAGATCCATGCGCGCGCCGCCATCGTCGCCGGCAAGATCACCGGCAGGCTCGTGGTCGAGGAGAAACTCGAGGTGGGTGCAACCGCGGTCCTTCGTGCCGACATCGTTGCGCGCAGCATCGCGGTCGCCAGGGGCGCCGTCATCGACGGTACGGTCACCGTCACGAGCGGTGAGCCGGTGGTGCAGTTCGTGGAAAAACGCGCCGCGCGCTAAGGCCCCCTAAGTTCAGGGGCTTTCGCGAATCACGTCGCTCCCGGCGCTCAGCGCCGCCTGCTCATCGCCCGCGCCGAGCTGTCTGAGGATACGGCGTTCGAGCCAGGTCTCCCCGCTCAGGCGCTCGAAGAACCCACAGTGTCCGCCGTAACGGGTGACGGTGAGCGTCAGCGCCGCCGGGCGCGCCAGGTTCTCAATTCCCTCGGCGGGAATGATCGGATCATCGAGCGAGGTGACGATGCTCGCGGGCACCGTCAGGCCGGCGAGGCGCGAGCCGGTGATGGCGTAGCCATTGAGGTAATCATCCAGCGTGGGAAACTCGGTGTGGGAGCGCACCAGCTCGGCGGTCATGAGCTTTAGGTCGCGCATGCGCGCGAGCGTGCGGAAGTCGTAGGCGGCGGGCCAGGTCGCCTGCTTCTTGCGCAGACTGCGCAGCCACTTGCGCACGAAGTACCGCTCGTAGCCGGGCAGCCCCCCCTGCAGCGCCACGAGCGTCCCCACGGGATCGAGCACCGGGGATACGGCAATCACGCCTGCGAGATTCAGTCCCACGGTACGGGCCTGCGCCGCGACGCGCAGCATGAAATTTCCCCCGAGCGAGAAGCCGACGAGCTGCAGCGGCCGGTCGGGGAAGTGCTGCTGCAGGGCGTGCACCGCACCGGTCACCTCGGCCAGGCGGCAGGAGTGGAACAGGTCGCGATTCAGGTGATGTGTCTCGCCATGATCGCGCAGGTTCAGGCGCAGCACCTCGAAGCGGTGCGCGAACAGCAGCTGCGCGAGCGACAGCACGTACAGCGATTCCGCGCTTCCCTCCCAGCCGTGCAGCAGCACGACCGGGCGGCCGTTACTGTGCGCGGGGCTGGAGTGGAAACACTGCAGCGTGACGCCGTCGCCGCAATCGAGCAGCAGCTCGCGCTGCGCCGCCATCATGGCCGCTGCACGTCGCCGCACGCGGCCACGGCGCCAGGGGGTGCTCGCCAGCATCGATTGCAGGTGATGGTTGCGCAGCCAGCGCGCCGGCCGGAAGTCGTCGTCAGGGGAGCGCGCGGGCGGGAGCGTGCAGTTCAACGCACGCGGATCTCGACGCGATTATTGGCGCTGGCGGCACGGTTCCAGTCACCGGCAGTGAGATAGCTGGTCACCGGCGGATAGGCAGCGAGCACGTTGCCAGTGTCGCCCACTGACACCTGCGCCACGAGCGCCCCGTGCGTTGAGCTGCGAATGTCGCCGATGAGATTGGCGAGCGCGAGCGGGATGCGCTGCGTCGACGAAAGTGCCTCCTCTGAAGGGTTGCCGACGATGTCGCACTTGGCGAAGGACGTTTCGTCCGGCGCCGGCGAATAGCCGTCGAGCGCGTTACCGACGAGGCAGAAGCGTCCTGCAAAGGTCCTGATGTCCGCAACCCCGGCTACCTTCTGCCGCACCAGCCGGTAAAGCAGCTGTCGAATCACTTCCAGCCGTGCGCCACCGAGCGCCTCGGCCCCGTAAGGCACCGGCACCAGGATCGGCTTGGTCTCCGTCGGCGGCGCCGTCCTCGGTGCGAGCGCGGACGCCTGCGGTGCTCCTGCCGCTTCCGGCGCAGGTGCGCCCAGCTCCGGCGCCGAGGCCGGGGCCGGGGCCGCGAAGGGTTGCAGGACCTGATGCGCGCGAAGCTGCGCCAGCTGGACATTCATCCCCTCGAGGAGTGTCAGGCTGCGCCACCACAGCGCGGTGCTGGCGAGCGCGATGGCGAGCGCCGCGCAGGCCACGATCCACGCCCAGGGGATGGCGGCGCGCCGGCGCGGTTCCACATCCGGCGCTGGCAGCGATTCGAGCAGCAGCGCGCGCACCTCCCCGGTAATGCGATCGGTCTGGGTATCGATGCCGGCCACGAGCGCGCGGCGCAGCTCGGCGAAGTGCTCGCGCAGCGCGCTCTCGGTGAGCGCCTTGGACTGCACGGCCGCGCCGGACTCCCCGGCCATGCCCTCGACCCGCACGTTCAGCGGCGTGAAGGTCGACTGCTCGCCGGTGCGGCGATCGGGGACCAGGTGCAGCTGGTACAGCACCTTGGAGACATCGGTGGGCTTGATCTGTTTTGGCAGCACCCCCACCGCGCCAAGCGCGCGTGCCTGTCCGAGGTACAGCTCTCCTTCCTGGGAGGTGTACATCATAATGGGAATGGTGGCGGTGCGCGGGTCGTTCTTGATGGCCTGCACCGCCTGCAGCCCGTCCATGCCCGGCATGAGGTGATCCATGAAAATCACATCCGGGCGGTTGCTGGTGAGGTACTCGATCGCCGCTTCCGCGCTTTCCGCGCTGTCGACGTCGATATCGAACTTTTCGAGGGCCCGGGCGAGGAACAGGCGTGCG
>CATPBM010000158.1 GCA_955652625.1 uncultured Steroidobacteraceae bacterium | reverse complement strand
CGCCTTGGTCGAGTGTCATTCTCCTACCAGCCCGCACCCCCGGCGGGGTCATGGCCCGCTCGCGGCCACGCGGAGGTGCTGAAGGCTGGCGTTAGTCAGCGCGGGTCGCCGGCACGCGGCTCAGCCGAGCTCGCCTTCCATGAGATGATGTTTCGCTCTGCAAACTTCACTCCGAGAGCGAATTGACCGTTGCTGAGTGCTTCGCAGTAAATCACTTCGGCCCTGGCGCTGAAGCCGCCCAGCCCGGTCCCATCGCTGATCACAAGCTGCTCGCGTGGCTGCCACTGCCGCGCACCGAGCAGGCGCGCGCCATGCTCGCTGAGATTGGCTATCTCCACGATGTCGGCCACGCCGGCGTTGGCCGGCGTCTCCACCTGCGCCAGCACGTTCATCAGCATCCTGGATTCGCTCCGACCGATCTGCATCTCGCCTCACCCCGGTCTCGAGCCACTGTGCGCATGAGGCCACGCTCTATGGCGGAACCTCGCAGAGGCTCAGTGCATAGCCGTTCATTGCCGCGCCCGGCTGAGCGCGGGCACCTGCGGCTGAGCCACTGACGGCACGCTGTCGCTGCGCGTACAGGGCCCTGTCGGCTTGCGCCATGAGCTCCTTCAAAGATACCGCGGCGCCGGGATCGAAGCGCGCCACACCCAGACTCAAAGACAACTTATAGGGACGCTGTACACCATTTTGCATCGCTATGTTGCGCGGCAGGCGACGCCAGATGGTATCCAGACTGGAGTTGAACTCTTCCGAGGTCAGCGCGACAAATTCATCGCCGCCGATCCGCGAGACAATTGCCACGCTAGGGCAACGAGGTGAATTCCTTGATGCCGGTGACGGGAAAGACCGGATGGCCGGGTCCCTTTGTGGCACCGTAGGCGGGCGCTACACGGCGCACCGCGCGGAGAATTTACATATGGCGGAGATACTGGTGCTCTACTACTCGCGCAGCGGCGCCACCGCAGAACTCGCGCGCCAGGTCTGCCGCGGCATCGAAGCGGTTGCGGACGCCACCGCACGGCTGCGGACCGTGCCGCCGGTGTCGGCGGAAAGCGAGGCTCCGGCGAGGCCCGTGCCCGCGAGCGGGCCGCCGTATGCAACGCTCGATGACCTGCGCGAGACGCAGGGCCTGGTGCTCGGCAGCCCGACGCGTTTCGGCAACATGGCCGCGCCGCTGAAGCATTTTCTCGACGGCACCGCGAGCCTGTGGCTGTCCGGGGGCCTGGCCGGAAAACCCGCGGGAGTCTTCACCGCCACCCAGACCATGCACGGCGGCCAGGAGACCACGCTGGTGTCGATGATGCTGCCGCTGCTGCATCACGGCATGTACATCGTGGGTCTGCCCTACACCGAGCGCGCGCTCAGTGACACGCGCGCGGGCGGCACACCCTATGGCGCTTCCTACGTCAGCGGCGCGAACGCGGCGCCCGCGCTCACGGATCCGGAAAAGGCTCTGGCGCAGGCGCTGGGCCGGCGGGTGGCCGCACTCGCGGTGCAGTTGTCGCGCGGCTGAAGGGGTTCGTGCACGGCGCAGCGGGCGCCCCGCGCGCCTCCAGCTCAGTCGCCGCGCGTGCGCGCGCTGTGGCGCAGCACTTCGCGGATGAATGGTATGGTGAGCCGCCGCTGCGCCGCGAGCGAGGCCTCATCGAGCGTATCGAGCAGTTCGTACAGCGTGCGCATGTCGCGCGGAAAGCGGCGCTGCAGCCAGTGCAGGGTCTCGTCCGGCAGCTCGACGCCGCGCAACCGCGCGCGCAGCTGCAGCGCCGCGTGCTGCTCACCCTCATCGAGCACGCGCAGCTGCAACACGGTACCCGCCGCACAGCGTGACGCGAGGTCCGCGAGTGTCCAGCCGACCAGAGCCGGCGGCGCCCCCGCGGACATCGCCAGGCGCCCGCCCGCCTCTTCCATCTCGCGCAGCAGCCCGAAGATGCCGCGCTCCCAGTCGGGCTGGCCCGCGACCCGGTCGATGTCGTCCAGGCACAGACACTGAAGCTGCGGCAGCCCTTCCAGCACGCCGACCCCGAGCGTGGCGACGTCCGCCAGCGGCACGTAACCGGCCCGCACGCGCTCGCTCGCCGCCGCACACATCGCCTGCAGCAGATGCGTCTTGCCCGCGCCCGTCGGGCCGCACAGCCAGGTGATGCCGGGGGCGGCGGCGTGGGCGATGCGCTGCGCGTGCTCGAGTGCCTGCGTGTTGTGGCCGGGCAGAAAGCTCGCAAACACCGCGCGGTCGGGCAGCCGCACTCCCAGGGGGATCTGACGCATGGGCGCTTCGCCTATGAGGAGGTAGCGGGCTGGACCCAGGCGCGCCGTGTGAAAATCAGGACGTAATGCAGCCCGGAGAGCACGGTGGTCGCGAAGGTCAGCAGCGCGCACGCATCCAGCATCTCTCGCGGCGGCAGCCGCATGGCGGCGTTCAGCATCACCAGCATGACATACAGCAGCTGCGCGGCCGTGTTGATTTTGCTGATGAGGGTCGGCCGCCCGTGCAACGCTCCGAACCAAAGGCGATAGACCAGCGCGCCAAGGCCAATCAGCACGTCGCGCGCAACCACCGCCGCGGTAAGCCACCAGGGCACCAGACCAAGCCACGCGGATTCGACGAAAACCGTTATCAGCAGCAGCTTGTCGGCAAGCGGATCGAGAAACTTGCCGAGCTCGGAACTCCAGTTGAAATGCTTCGCCAGATATCCGTCGAGTCCATCGGACACCCCTGCGGCGACTAACAGCGCCAGCGCCGCGAGGTACTCGCCCGCGTGCAAGGTCACGATGACCGGCCAGATCAGCGCGAGGCGCAGCAGACAGATCAGGTTGGGGAGGTGCCGCACGGTCAGGCTGGTGTGAGGGGTCAGCCCTTAAGGCCGGTAGCGGTACACGGCCGGCGCGCTGGCCCCGCCGCCGGTGCGCACCAGCCGGGTCGAGCCGGAAAGTCCCTGCTCAAGACCCGCGATGCCGCCGCGCACCGTGACCTCGAAGATGACGCCGCTGGGGTCGGCGGCGGCGATGTTGGCGTGACGCACGCCCGCAATGCTGTGCAGCAGCCGCTCGACGTTCGCATAGTCGGCGAGGCTCGTGACGCCCTCGACGCGCACGCGCGCCACGCTCTCAGCCTGGGCGAGCGAGCCGCCCTGCTGCGGGACGAGAAAGTCCACCGTGTGATCGATGCCGGCTGCGAGTGGCCCGCTCCAACTCTCGCTCGCGGCGCGCGTGTACAGCGTCCACTGCAGCTCGCTCTGCGGCCCGGCATCCGCGCCCCTGCCTACCAGGATCTCATCTCCCCCATAGTGCTGCCCCGCCTGCAGCAGCGCATCGGCAGCGAGCGGATTGCCGGCAGAATCGTCGACGCCCAGGGGAAGCAGGCTGATCGGCAGACCGCGCTCGGCGGCCACCCGCTCGAGCTCGGCGCGTGCAGCGTCCTCGCCGGCGCGGTTGCGCGGCGGCACGAGAACCACCAGCGTGAACGGGCGCACGTGATCCCACACACTGCGGCCCACGGTACCGATTGCCTGCTCCAGGGCGGGGGCATCGAACACCACCTGCGGCTCGCCGCGCGGACCTTTACCGTAGCTCTTGACGTATTTGGGCGCCTCGGCGATCACGCTCGCAAAAGCCGGATCGTCCGCGGACTCGCGCCGGCCAGTGGCGCGCACCAGCGCCTGCCGCATCGCATTTTGCAGAGCCGGTGCCGACTGTCCTTCGATGTCGACCTCGTAGACGTGCACCGGCCGCCCGGCCCAGACCGCCGCCGGCAGCGCGCAGCACGCGGCACACAGGCTCGCCAGGAGTCCCCGCACGCGCTTACTTCGCGGCAGTTGATTTAAGGCCGGTCGCGACATTGTCTGGATGGCACGCGCAACAGCGCGAAGCGGCAGGTACAATATCATACGCGCCGGCCGCACACGGCGGCCCGGCCGCTGCCCGCAAAGAACCATGACAGAAGGCCCCGGCATTACCTATCGCGATGCGGGCGTCGATATCGACGCCGGCGACGAATTCGTCGAGCGCATCAAGCCCCTCGTGCGCCGCGCGCAGCGCCGCGAGGTGCTCGCCGGAATCGGCGGCTTCGGCGCGCTCATTGAGCTGCCCAGCGGCTACCGGCGGCCGGTGCTGGTGGCGGGCACCGACGGCGTGGGCACGAAGCTGCGGCTGGCGATCGACACCGGACGCCACGACACCATCGGTATCGACCTCGTCGCCATGTGCGCCAATGATGTCGTCGTGCAGGGCGCCGAGCCGCTGTTCTTTCTCGATTACTACGCGACCGGAAAGCTGCAGGTTGCGGTGGCGGAAGCGGTGATCCGCGGGATCGTGGAAGGCTGCGTGCTGGCGGGCGCGGCGCTGGTCGGCGGGGAGACCGCCGAGATGCCCGGCATGTATCACGGAGCAGACTACGACCTGGCGGGATTCTGCGTCGGCGTAGTGGAGAAGGATGCGATCATCGACGGCAGCGGTGTGTGCGCCGGGGATGCGATCATCGGTCTTGCTTCCTCCGGACCGCACTCCAACGGCTATTCACTGATCCGCAAGCTCGTGTCGGTCGCGGGCGCAACTTCCGCAACCATGCTCGAGGGACGCAGCCTTTTCGACCGCCTGCTCGCTCCGACGCGCATCTACGTGAAGCCGCTGCTGGAGCTCATCGGGGCCATGCCGGTGAGGGCCCTCGCGCACATCACCGGCGGAGGTCTGAGCGACAACATTCCACGCGTGCTGCCCGAGGGACTCGAGGCGGTGCTCGTGCGCGGCAGCTGGCAGAAAGATCCGCTGTTCGAATGGCTGCAGCGCACCGGTCGGATCACTGCCGCGGAGATGTATCGCACGTTCAATTGCGGCATCGGCATGACCGTCATCGTGCCGGCCGCACGCGCCGCACCGGCCGTGGAGTTTCTCGCGGCGCGCGGGGAAACCGCTCAGGTCATCGGCGAGGTTCGCGCGGGCAGCCGCGGCGTGTTCATCCACGAATGAGTGCCAGCACGCCGCTCAAGCTCGCTATCCTGATTTCCGGCCGCGGCTCGAACATGAGCGCCATCGTGCAGGCCTGCCGCGCCGGCCGCATCGCCGCGCAGGTTGCGGTGGTGATTTCCGATCGCGCCGACGCCGGCGGGCTCGAGCGCTCCCGGGCGCTGGGCGTGGACACCGGGACACTGCCGGCTGCGCCCGGCGCCGGCAACCGGTTCGAGCAGGCCCTCACCGAGACGCTCAACGCGCATCGGCCGGACGCGATCGCGCTCGCGGGCTTCATGCGCATTCTGTCGGCGCCGTTCGTCGAGAGCTACCTGGGCTGCATGCTCAACATCCATCCCTCTCTCCTGCCCGCGTACCGCGGCCTGCACACGCATCGGCGCGTGCTCGCCGCGCGCGACAGCGAACACGGTGCCAGCGTGCACTTCGTGACCGCGCAGCTCGATGGCGGCCCGGTGGTGCTGCAGTCGAAGGTCGCGGTGCAGCCCGCAGACACCGAGACGACGCTGTCAGCGCGCGTTCAGGCCACCGAACACATCATCTATCCTGAGGCCCTCGGCTGGCTCGCGCAGCGGCGCCTCCTGTGGCGTGAGGGTGCCGCGTGGCTCGACGGCCGTCGCCTGGACGCCCCCATCGTGGAGGACTTTCGTGCCGCAGCGCTCCATTGACCTCGACAGTCCCGCCCGCCGTGCGCGGCGCGCGCTGCTCACGTTCGCCGCTACCGCAGCGGTTCTCGTGATGAGCGCGGCCGGCGCCGATGAGCTCAAGCCCTTCGAGGCGTCCTATGCATGGATCTGGCACGGCATGACCGTCGCGGTCTCGACGCTGATGCTCGAGAAGACCGCTGACACCTGGACATACCGCTCGAAGAGCGAACCGCGCGGCATTGGCAAGGCCTTCTCCGAACGCCCCCGGCAGGTGAGCGTCCTGAGAATCACTGGCGCGGGCACCCGACCGTTGAGCTACAAGGCCGACGACGGTACGAGCTCCACGAAGCGTTCGGTGGATCTTAAGTACGACTGGCAGACACACCGTGTCACGGGCGTGTATGAGGAGACCAAGGTGGATCTTGCTCTCACGGAGGAGGTGCAGGATGACTCCTCCGTGCAGGTCGCGGTGATGGTCGAACTGCTCGCCGGCCGCACGCCTGAGCGTTTTGCCCTGATCGACAAGAACAGCGCGCGCGAGTACCGCTACGTGCGCGAGGGTAAGGCAACCCTCCACACGCCCTTCGGCAGCGTCGCGACCATCATCTTTCGTAGTCAGCGGGCGAACTCACCCCGCGTGACGCGCTTCTGGTGCGCCCCGGATCGCGGCTACATTCCGCTGCGCGTCGAACAGAAGCGCGGCGATGAGGTGCAGTGGACCATGCAGATTGAAAGCCTCAAGCGCGAGTGACGCGCGACAGCGCTTCAGGTCTTCGGCAGAGTCACGCCGCGCTGCCCCTGGTACTTGCCGCCACGATCGCGGTAAGAGGTGGAACACACCTCGTCGGATTCAAAGAACAACATCTGCGCCACACCCTCGTTGGCATAGATCTTCGCAGGCAGGGGTGTGGTGTTGGAAAATTCCAGCGTCACATGACCTTCCCACTCGGGTTCCAAAGGCGTTACGTTCACTATGCACCCGCAACGCGCGTACGTGCTTTTCCCTAGTGTCACGACGAGTACGTTGCGCGGTATACGAAAATATTCCACCGTGCGCGCCAATGCAAAGGAGTTCGGTGGAATAATGCATACTTCAGCGCTCACGTCGACGAAGCTCTTCTCATCGAAGTTTTTCGGATCGACGATGGTCGAGTTGATGTTGGTGAAAACCTTGAACTCGCTCGCGCAGCGCACGTCGTATCCATAGCTCGAAGTGCCGTAGGACACGATCTTGTGTCCGTTCGTATGGCGCACCTGCTCGGGCGCGAACGGCTCGATCATCGCGTGCTCGCGCGCCATGCGCCGGATCCAGTTGTCGGACTTGATGCTCATAGGTTTCCCGTGGGCGGCGCGCGACCGGTCGGTGCGCGGGCCGCAAGGTAGCAAATTCGCGCGCAACGTATCAGCTTTCTTCGACCACGATCCTGGGGAATACGCTGCTGCGATCGCGGGCGCGCCTCGCCAGTGCAGCGCCCGTGCGCCGCGCCATCTCGAAGTACGGCCGGGCACGCGGGGAGTCGGGAGCTGCGACCACCGTGGGGCGGCCGCCGTCTGCTTCCTCGCGGATGTGCGCATCGAGGGGTAACTCCCCGAGAAGCTTCACGCCGTATTCCCGCGCCATGCGTTCGCCCCCCCCGCTTCCGAAAATGTGCTCGGTGTGGCCGCAGTTCGTGCACACGTACACGCTCATGTTCTCGATGATGCCCAGCACCGGCACCGACACCTTCTCGAACATCTTGAGGCCCTTGCGCGCGTCGGCGAGCGCGATGTCCTGGGGCGTGGTCACGATCACCGCGCCCGCCACCGGCACGCGCTGGGCGAGTGTGAGCTGGATGTCGCCGGTGCCCGGGGGCATGTCGACCACCAGGTAATCGAGCGCTCCCCACTGCGTCTCCGAGAGCAACTGCGTGAGGGCCTGGGTCACCATCGGACCGCGCCAGACCATCGGCTGCTCGGCGTCCACCAGGAAGCCGATCGACATGGCGCTCACGCCGTGGGCGGTGAGCGGCCGCAGGTGCTTGCCGTCGGGCGATGACGGACGCTGCCCGGCCAGCCCGAGCATGAGCGGCTGGCTGGGGCCGTAGATGTCGGCATCCAGAATGCCCACGCGCGCGCCCTGGGCAGCCCAGGCGAGCGCCAGATTGACCGCCACGGTGGACTTGCCCACTCCCCCCTTGCCCGATGCCACGGCCACGACGTTGCTGATCTCGCCCAGGGGCTTGAGGTTGCGTTGCACGGCATGCGCGCGGATGTCGGACTCGAGCTGCATGCTCAGCGGCGCGCTGATACCCGCCGCGGCGAGCTGTCCGGTCAGCGCGGTGCTCAATTCCGCCTGGTACCCGCCCACCGGGAACCCCAGGGCCACGCGCGCCGTGAAGCCTGTGCCCGCGGCGCGCACGTCGCGCACGGCCTGGGCGG
>CATPBM010000157.1 GCA_955652625.1 uncultured Steroidobacteraceae bacterium | reverse complement strand
GGCGCTCGACAGCGTACAAACCGACTCAGTTATCTTCCTTATGGGTCTGGATTCGCTGGGCCTTTTCGATGTCCTCTTGGGCGTCATGCGTCCAGGCTTTCAGCTGCGCCACGGTGCCGCACCACCAGGCGCTCTCCAAGCGTGACCCCAGGACGGGCTCGCGCCGGCAGTAGACCCTCTCCCCGTGCCGCATCTGGGGCTTGTACCCCTGGGACAGCAGGCGCTTGACATCTGGCTCGACCGCCGGCTCGGCAGGAGCGGTGGCTGTTGCCGCAGCCTGGGCTGCGGAAGCCGGGGTGCTCGCCGGAGGAGCCTGGGCGGGGCGCGGGAGCAACCGGGGTCGCGGCGGATGTCGTCGGTTGCGCGGGCGGTGAAGAGGCGGCAACGGCGGGCGTGAGGCGCCCGATGCTTATGCACGCCAGCAGAACCAAATCGAGGCGCATCATCATTCCTTAGCCATGTGGAGATGATCGCGGCGGCTCCCAAAAGGATCGGCCGCCCTTAGCCACTATACTGCAAGGCCATGCTGCGGCGGAGATCGAAAAAAGACACACAGTCGCAACCCCCGGCAGATTGCATGGCGGCACGAGCAGCGGCGATTGCGCTGCTCGCGCGGCGGGACTTCGCCAGCGCCGAGCTGCGCGCGAAGCTATGCAGTAAGGGCTTTCACGAGGGTGCCGCCGCGGAGGTGATTGCCGATCTCACCCGCGAAGGGCTCTTGAACGAGGAGCGCTACGCGCAGAACTATGTCAGCTACCACGCCGGGCGCGGCCATGGTCCGATCCGTATTGCCGCGGAGCTGCGCAAGCACGGCCTGCCGGAGGCCCTCATCGATGCCGCACTCGCCAGCGGACCGGACTGGGGCGCGCTTGCGCGCCGTGCGCGCAGTGCCAAATTCGGCCACCAGTCCCCGGCGAGCTGGGCGCAGAAGGCCCGGCAAGCCCGCTTTTTGCAGTATCGTGGCTTTTCATCGGATCATATCCGTGCGGCCACCGGTGCCGATCCCGACACAGGACTTACGGACCCTTGAGTAAACCGTCCTACATGAGCACGGCTGACGTGCGCAGTGGGTTTCTGCAGTTCTTCCGCTCGCAGAGCCACATGATCGTGCCCTCGAGCTCCCTCGTGCCCGGCAATGATCCGACACTGCTCTTCACCAACTCCGGCATGGTGCAGTTCAAGGACGTGTTCC
Organism: uncultured Steroidobacteraceae bacterium; assembly: GCA_955652625.1. Taxonomy (GTDB): domain Bacteria; phylum Pseudomonadota; class Gammaproteobacteria; order Steroidobacterales; family Steroidobacteraceae; genus 13-2-20CM-66-19. The sequence continues at coordinate 5,158 of CATPBM010000157.1, read as the reverse complement.
TCGGCAAGGAGCAGCGCGATTACCTGCGCGCCGCCTCGAGCCAGCGCTGCGTGCGCGCCGGCGGCAAGCACAACGACCTCGAGAACGTCGGCTACACGGCGCGTCATCACACGTTTTTCGAGATGCTCGGCAACTTTTCCTTCGGGGACTATTTCAAGCGCGAGGCAATTCATCTCGCCTGGGATTTTCTGATCTACACCCTCGGCATCGACCCGGAGCGGCTGTGGTGCACGGTGTACAAGGACGACGACGAGGCCGCGGAAATCTGGCTGAAGGACATCGGTGTCAGTCCGCAGCGCTTCTCGCGCCTCGGTGAAGCGTCCAATTTCTGGGCGATGGGAGACACCGGCCCGTGCGGACCGTGTAGCGAGATCTTCTATGACCACGGCCCGACGGTGGCCGGCGGGCCGCCGGGCTCTGCCGAAGAGGAGGGCGACCGCTACGTCGAGATCTGGAACCTGGTGTTCATGCAGTTCGAGCGTTCCGTCGACGGCAGGATGACTCCGCTGCCCAAGCCCTCGGTGGACACGGGCATGGGACTTGAGCGCATCGCCGCGGTCATGCAGGGGGTGCATTCCAACTACGACATCGACCTGCTGAAGAACCTGATTCGCGCAGCCGGCAAGCTCGCGGGAACCTCGGTGCTGACCTCGAGCTCGCTGCGGGTGATCGCCGATCATATCCGCGCCTGCACCTTCCTGGTGGTCGACGGCGTGTCGCCTTCTAACGAGGGGCGCGGCTACGTACTGCGCCGGATCATCCGTCGCGCCATCCGCCACGGCTATAAGCTCGGCATCCAGGAGCCCTTCTTCTACAAGCTGGTGCCGGTGCTCGCCGAGGAAATGGGCGCGGCGTACCCGGAGCTCGTCCGGGGCCGTGCGCACGCCGAGCGCGTGCTCAAGCAGGAGGAGGAGCGGTTCGCGGAAACCCTCGCCAACGGCATGGTGTTGCTCGAGGGCGCCATACGCAATTTGCGCGGCGCGAAGGTGATCGACGGCGACACGGTATTCAAGCTCTACGACACTTATGGTTTCCCCGTGGACCTGACGGCGGACGTCGCGCGTGAGCGCCGCCTGAGCATCGACCAGGCCGGCTTTGAGGCCGCCATGGAGGAGCAGCGCCGGCGTTCGCAGGAGGCGAGCAAGTTCGGCGTCGACCTGCGCGGTGGCGCCACGGTCGATGCGCAGACCGTCTTCCGCGGTTACGACGGACTCAGCGCTTCCGGTCGCGTCATGGCGCTACTGCAGGAGGGCAAGCACGTCGAGGCGCTCGCCGAGGGCGACGAGGGCGAGGTGGTCCTGGATCGCACGCCGTTCTACGCCGAGGCCGGCGGGCAGGTCGGGGATGCGGGGGAGCTCACCGCGTCCGGGGTGCGTTTTGTGGTGACCGACACGCAAAAACGCAGCGCCGCTTACGTGCACCTGGGGCGGGTCGCGCAGGGCAGCATCCGCACAGGCGATACGCTGGAGGCGCAGGTCGATGGCGCGCGGCGCCAGGCCGTCGCGCTCAATCACAGCGCCACGCACCTGCTGCACGCGGCGCTGCGCAAGGTACTCGGCGCGCACGTGCTGCAGAAGGGCTCGCTCGTGGCTCCAGACCGACTGCGCTTTGATTTCGCGCATTTCCAGCCACTGACGCCCGCGGAGCTCAACGACATCGAGCGGCTCGTAAACGCGCAAATCCGCGCCAATCTCGCGGCCGAGACACGCGTGATGGACTACGAAGACGCGGTCGCGGCGGGCGCCATGGCGCTGTTCGGCGAGAAGTACGACAAGGACGTACGCGTGCTGCGCATGGGTGATTTCTCGATGGAGCTGTGTGGCGGCACGCACGTGCAGCGCGCGGGCGACATCGGACTGTTCAAGATCACCGGCGAAAGCGGCGTCGCTTCCGGAGTGCGCCGCCTCGAGGCGCTCACCGGGGAGCGTGCGCTCGACTACGTCGAGGAAAACGATGCGCTGCTGAAGGATGTCACCGCCCTGGTACGCGGTTCGCGCGAGGACGTGACGCACAAGGTGCGTGAGCAGTTAGAGCGTTCGCGGCAGCTCGAGCGCGAGATCCGCACGCTCAAGGACCGGCTGGCGTCCGGACAGGGGGTCGATCTCGCAGCAGGGGCGATCGACGTGCAGGGAGTGAAAGTGGTTGCGACCAAGGTCGAGGGCGCGGATGCCGGCGCGCTGCGTACGGCCGTGGATCAGCTGAAGGCGCGCCTCAAGTCAGCGGTGGTCGTGTTGGCGAGCGTGGAGAACGCCGCCAAGGTGGTGCTGGTTGCGGGCGTGACGGCAGATCAGACCTCGCGCATCAAGGCGGGCGAGCTCGCGGGCGCCGTAGCCGCCCTGGTGGGCGGACGCGGCGGCGGCCGCGCCGACTTTGCGCAGGCGGGTGGCAGCAAGCCCGAGGCCCTCGATGCAGCCCTCGGGTCGGTGCAGGAGTTCGTGCGCGCGCGGCTGGGCCCTGCGCCGGCGTGAGCTTTTGCCCCGCGTGCGGCCCTTTAAGTATCATGGCCGCCCCGTACGCGGTCTCAGTCCGCCGCAGTGGCCCAAGTAACAGAAGTACGAGTGTTTCCGGTAAACGGAGAGATGGCCGAGTGGTCGAAGGCGCACCCCTGCTAAGGGTGTAAGGGTCAAAAGCCCTTCGAGGGTTCGAATCCCTCTCTCTCCGCCAACTAACTTAGTCGCCCGAGAAATCCCGGGTACCCGTGACGGAACCGGGCTGCACGAGCTCGGATAGTCGTGGAAGGTCAATCGGCTTGGTCAGGTGATAGTCGAATCCGGCAGCCAGGGCTCGCGCCTTGTCGCTCTCCTGTCCCCATCCGGTGACGGCGATGAGCTTTGCGGCCGACCCATAGCTACCCTCCCGTATCTTTCGGGCAACCTCGTAACCGTTCAGGCCGGGCATCCCGATGTCCAGGAGCGCCACGTCAGGCCGGAGTTTTTCATAGGCGGCGACCGCTCCAACTCCATCATGAATGAGCGTTACTTCGTGTCCATCCATTCTCAGCAGGGCCGCGAGAGTCTCCGCCGCGTCCCGGTTGTCGTCAGCAATGAGCACACGCCGACTCGGGGGCCGGCGCGGGGTATCCGCGGCACCTGACTGGCGTTCCCGGACTTCGGTTGCCGCTCTTCTCGGAAGCACAATCGTGAATTCGCTTCCTCGGCCAAGTCCTGCGCTGCGCGCCTGGATCTTTCCTCCGTGCAGCTCAACCAACCCCTTCGTGAGTGCAAGTCCGATTCCCAAGCCACCTTCTGACCGGTCGGTCGAAGAGTGCACCTGAGCGAACATCTCGAATATTCCTGGCAACGCGTCGGCGCTGATTCCGATGCCGCTGTCCGCGACCCGAATGACTATCTGATTGGCCTTCGCGGTTGCGGTGAGGCGGATCTGGCCTTCGGCATCGGTGTACTTTGCGGCGTTTGTCAGGAGATTCGAAAGTATCTGAGCCATGCGGAGCGGGTCGGCGCTAAAGCGCACCGGCTCAGCCGGGATTTCCACCGTGAGGGCGTGACGCTTGGCATCGATGGTCGGGCGTGCGGTCTCGACGGCGGCATCGATCATCGATGCGAGATCAGTCGGTTGCATGCGCAGCACGAGAGTTCCACGCGTGACTCTGGAGATATCCAGCAGATCATCCAGCAGCAGTGACATGTGCAGAACCTGACGTTCGATCACGTCGTGGCTCCAGCGCTTTTGTGCGTCGCTCGCGGCGGCTGCCTTGGAGATGAGCGCCGCCTGGCGAATCGGAGCGAGCGGATTGCGCAACTCGTGCGCAAGTGTGGCGAGGAACTCGTCCTTACGCCGATCCGCCACGCGCAGCGCCTCTTCCGCGCGCCGACGGGCGGTGACGTCGTGAAACACCATGACGGCGCCAGTTATGTTGCCGTGCGCATCTCGAATCGGCGCGGCGCTGTCCTCGATGGGGACCTCGGTCCCGTCCTTCGCGATCAATGACGTGTGATTACTCAGGCCGACGATCGAGCCACCACGCAGCACGCTGCCAACCGGACTCTCGACGCGCTGGCGCGTGTCCTCGTTCACAATCCTGAAGATATGCTCCAGCGGCGCACCGAGCGCGGCGCTCGATGTCCAGCCGGTCATTCTCTCGGCCACCGGGTTCAGAAACGTCACTCTTTCCTGGGTGTCGGTCGTGATCACGGCATCGCCGATGCTGGCCAGCGTGACCTGGAACCATTCGCGCTGCTCGCGTAACTCCGCTTCGGCACGCTTTTGCTGGCTGACGTCCCGGAAGCTCCATACGCGCCCGATATTGCGTCCTTCGAGAAATTGGATCGTCGAGAAGCGCTCGTATATCCGTCCACCCGTCAGCTCGAGAAGATCAGTGCTTTCCGGCGGTGCGTTTGCGTAGATCTCCTCGATGCGTGACAGGTATCGTTGCGGGTCTGCGAATTGCTGCGCGCACACATCCAGCAGCTTTCGGTGCTCGCCGCCGTCCATGAGCTCGCGCGGCAAGTTCCACATGTCGATATATTTCTCATTGAATCCCGTGACCTTGCCGGTCCCGTCCGTCACGAGAATGCCGTCGAACGTCGACTCGAGCGTGGCGCGTATCATCGCCAGCGAGCCGGCCAGCTCGAGGTTTTTGTTCTCCAGCGCCTCCTTCGTGGCGAGGAGGTCGCGCTCCGCACGTTGGCGCGCGCGCACTATGCTCTTGGCGTTCTCGAAGGCTACCGAGCGCAGCAGCTCCTCTTCGCGTTCATCCGAGCTCATCAGGGCACGCCCAGTACTTCTGCGGCCAGGGTAGTCCCTTGGACGCGGGCGCGAATCTTGGCGAATGCCGTGTCTCGCGAGGTGGAGGTGTCATCAGCGAATGGAGCGAACCCGCAATCGTCCGTCGTGCCAAGCTGCCCGAGGGGAATGTACTCGGCGGCCTCGCAAACGCGGTCACGAACCTCCTCGGCAGTCTCGATACGCGGGTCGATGGGCGCAACGACGCCCACGAAGATCTTTTGGTCGGGCCGCATGTACTCCCGAATGGTCTTGAGTACACGCACGCGGTTCTTCTCTCCCGCCAGAGCGATATAGAAATTTCCAACGTTGAGCTGGAACAAGCTCGGCAGCAGCTCGGCGTAGTCCACATCCGCGCTGTGGGTTGAGTCGCGGTCGCCACCGGGACAGGTATGCACGCCGATGAGTGCACGAT
>CATPBM010000156.1 GCA_955652625.1 uncultured Steroidobacteraceae bacterium | reverse complement strand
GTCCTCGACCACACCGATCGAGCACCCGCTGCCGGTGTCGATCGGTGTGGTCGAGGACCCTGTCGAGGGCGTCGGCGGCCCGCTGTGGCTGCGCGGCGGAATTCCCGTGACTGCCGCGGACGGCTTTACGTACGAGGTGCGTAACCGCGTCACCTTGTGCCGCTGCGGCGCCTCTAAGAACAAGCCCTTCTGCGATGGCTCGCACGCCGCGGTCAAATTCGCGGGTACCGACTGAGGTTGCCGCAGGCGCCATGCCAAACCGAGCGCGCGCGTGTACGCTTCGCTGGTGCGCGGACCGTCGGCCTGCGGCTCCCGCGCAGCGGTGTGCGGGCGGATCACGCGGAGCATGGCCATGAGCATCTACGACCAGGACCTCGACAAGAATCCCGCCAACTACGTGGCGCTGTCCCCGATTAGCTTCGTGGAGCGCAGCGCCGAAGTGTTCGGTGACCTGCCGGCCGTGGTGCACGGCGCGCGCCGCTACAGCTGGCGCGAGACCCGCGAGCGTGCCGCCCGCCTGGCGGCCGCACTGCGCGCGTTTGGCGTGGCGCGCGGTGTCACGGTCAGCGTGATGTTGCCCAACACGCCGGAAATGATCGAGGTGCACTATGCCGTGCCGGCGCTGAATGCGGTGCTGCATACCCTGAACACGCGGCTGGATGCGCCGCTGCTCGCCTGGCAGATGCAACACTGCGAGACCGCCGTGTCGATCAGCGATCGCGAGTTCTCGCCCGTCATGAAGGAGGCGCTGCGCATCCTTCGCGAGGAGCACGGGCGTACGCCTGTGGTCATCGATGCATGCGACAGCGAGTACCGGGGCGCCGGGGAGCCTCTGGGGGAGCACGAGTACGAAGCGCTGCTCAGGCGCCAGGAGCCGCTGGCGCGGCTCGAGGGTCCGCAGGACGAATGGGACGCCATAGCGGTGTCCTATACCTCGGGCACGACCGGCAACCCCAAGGGGGTGGTCACTCACCACCGCGGGGCGTATCTCAACGCCGTGAGTAACGCCGCCACCTGGGGCATGCCGCACTTTCCGAGATACCTGTGGACGTTGCCGATGTTCCACTGCAACGGCTGGTGCTTCCCATGGACCGTGGCCATGCAGGCGGGCACGCACGTGTGCCTGCGCAAGGTCGAAGCCAAGGCGATTTTCGACGCGATGCGTACACACGGCGCGGATCACTACTGCGGCGCGCCCATCGTGCACAACCTGCTGGTCAACTCCGAGCCGGCGCTGCGCGCCGGCATTACGCAGCGCGTGCGCGGCATGGTGGCCGGCGCCGCGCCCCCGGCAGCGATGATCGAGGGCATGGCGCGGATCGGCTTCGATCTCACACACGCCTACGGCCTCACCGAGTCCTACGGTCCGGCGGCAGTGTCCGCCAAGCACCAACATTGGGCCGCCGAGAGCATTGCGGAACAAAGCCGGCTCAATGCACGCCAGGGCGTGCGCTACGTGTTGCAGGAAGGCATGACGGTACTCGAACCGGAAACCATGGCGGAAGTGCCGGCCAACGGCGAGGTGCTGGGTGAGGTCATGTTCCGTGGCAACATCATCATGAAGGGCTATCTGAAGAACCCCAGGGCGACCGCGCAGGCCTTTGCCGGCGGCTGGTTCCACACCGGAGATCTCGCGGTCCTGGAGCCGGATCACTATGTGAAAATCAAGGACCGCAGCAAGGACACGATCATTTCCGGCGGCGAGAACATCAGCTCCCTGGAGGTGGAAGACGCCCTCTACCGGCACCCGGCGGTGATGGCGTGCGCGGTGGTGGCACGTCCGGACCCCAAGTGGGGCGAGACACCGCTCGCCTTCGTCGAGCTCAAGTCCGGCGCGAGCGCCACGGCCGCGGAACTGATTGCGCACTGCCGCAGCCTCCTCGCCGCCTTTAAGATACCGCGCGAGGTACGCTTCGAGCCCATTCCCAAGACCTCGACTGGCAAGATCCAGAAGTTCGTGTTGCGCGAGCGGGCCAGATCCGCCAGCGCGATCGAGTAAGGAGATCAGCATGAGTGGCACGGATCACCTGGTGCTGAGCGCACGCGATGCCCGCGGGGTGCTCACGCTCACGCTCAATCGTCCGCAGGCCTTCAACGCCTTGTCGGAAGGGATGCTCGCGGCGCTCCAGGAGCAGCTTGATGCGCTGCGCGCCGATGACTCCGCGCGCGTACTGGTGCTGGCGGCCGCCGGCAAGGCCTTCTGCGGCGGGCACGACCTGAAGGAGATGCGCGCGCAGCCCTCGCTCGGCTACTACCAGCGGCTGTTCGCGCAGTGCACGCGCGTGATGCTCAGCCTGACGCGCCTGCCGGTGCCGGTGATCGCCCGTGTGCACGGTATCGCTACTGCGGCGGGGTGCCAGCTGGTCGCGCAATGCGACCTGGCGGTGGCCTCGAGCGAAGCGCGCTTTGCCGTCAGCGGGGTGAACCTCGGCCTGTTCTGCTCGACGCCGGGCGTACCGCTGTCGCGCAATATCGCACGCAAGCAGGCGTTCGAAATGCTGGTCACGGGAGACTTCATCGACGCCCGCCAGGCGCAGGCGCGTGGGCTCGTCAACCGCGTCGTCGAGCCCGGCGCGCTCGACGCGGAGGTCGAAAGGCTGGTGGCGAGTATCCTCGCCAAGCCGCGCGTGGCGGTCGCCATGGGCAAAGAGCTGTTCTACCGGCAGGTGGAACTCGGCCTGGAGGCGGCTTACGAGAGCGCGGGGCAGACCATGGCCTGCAATATGATGGACGAGACGGCGCTCGAGGGCGTGCAGGCATTCATCGAAAAACGCTCACCGCGTTGGGGGAGTTCGACTTGAACGAAACAGCAGCAGCAGCAGCAGCGGTTATCGCGCATTCCAAGAGGACCGCGCTCTTCATCTGTGTACTGGCCGCGCTCGCTGGCCTGATGTTCGGCCTGGACATCGGCGTGATCTCCGGCGCCACACAGTTCATCCAGACGGAGTTTCGGGTATCCGACCACGTCATCGAGTGGATCGTCAGCGCCATGATGCTCGGCGCCGCACTCGGTGCAGCCGGGGCGGGCTGGATGTCCGCCACGCTCGGGCGCAAGCGCTCGCTGATACTGGGCGCAGTGCTGTTCGTGTCCGGCTCCCTGTTGTGCGGATTTGCCTGGTCACCGGACACGCTGATCATGGCGCGCGTGGTGCTCGGGCTGGCGATCGGCATTGCCTCCTTCACCGCGCCGCTGTACCTCGCGGAGGTGGCCCCGGAATACATTCGCGGGGCAATGGTGTCGCTGTACCAGCTGATGATCACCATCGGTATCTTCGTCGCCTTCCTGTCCGACACCGCCTTCAGCTACAGCGGCAACTGGCGCTGGATGCTCGGAGTGATCGCAGTTCCCGGGGTATTGTTCCTGATGGGCGTGTTCCTGCTGCCAGACAGCCCGCGCTGGCTGATGATGCGCGGGCGCAAGGAGGAGGCGCGCGAGGTGCTGCGCCGGCTGCGCGGCGATCCTGCGATAGTGAGCCGCGAGGCAGCGGATATCGAGGAGCAGCTGAAGAGGCCGCAGCTCGGCTGGCATCTGTTCCTCGGGAATTCCAACTTTCGGCGCTCGGTGGG
>CATPBM010000155.1 GCA_955652625.1 uncultured Steroidobacteraceae bacterium | reverse complement strand
TGTTTAACAGAATAATTTCCTTGGGGATCTTGTGTCGGCAGACGAGCCTCTCAGGGCACAAATCGAAGCCCTTGTACGCGCAGGTACGCTCGGCAGAAGGACGGCGGGGGTTCAGCTCGAAGCGGAAATCCGGCGACGCGAAGACGTCCTGAGGCAGACTTTCCGGCGCTACGTGTCACCGCGCGTGGCGGACAAGATCCTCGAGGACTCGCTGCTGCGCGATACGCTGCTCTCGACCGCGGATGCACGTGCCCATGTGGTCGTGGTATTCGCCGATCTGCGTGGCTTCACCAGCATCTCCGAGCAGCTCGACCCGAACCGGGTCGTGCCGCTGCTCAACGAATACTTCTCGCTCCTGACCGAAATCACCTTCCGCCATGAAGGCACGGTGTTTCACATGGCCGGGGACGGCCTGATGGTCGGCTTCGGTGTGCCGCTCGCGCAGCCCGACAGCGCGCAGCGCGCGGTGCGCGCGGCGCGCGAGATGCTCAGCAGCTTCGGGGAGCTGGCGCGCTCGTGGAAGGAGCGCTACCAGATCGAGGCCGGTCTTGGCGTCGGCATAAACGAAGGGGACGTCGTGGCGGGCAACATCGGCTCGGCCTCCTACATGAACTACACCATTATCGGCGATACGGTGAATGTCGCCGCGCGGCTGTGCCAGCGCGCGCGCGCCGGCGAGATCCTGTTCTCCAGTGCCCTGAAGCACTCACTCGATGTCTATGGCGTGGACATCGGGGCGACGTCGCTCCCCGCGCTGCAGCTGCGCGGGCGCTCCCACCCCATCGATATCTTCTGCGTGCCGCTCGAGTCGCGGATGCAATTGAGCGCAGGTCCCATCGCAGCCTGAAGCCCGCTGGGTAAGCGGCGGCTCACCCGCGAAGATCTATTAGCGCCTCGCTCGGGTAAGCTGCGTGTCTTTTTTGACACCCCGCGCTCGCATTCGATCCGATGACCCCCCTTCTGCACCCCCCGGTCCCGTCCGCGGCACTCCCACGGCTGCGCTGGCATCAGCTCTATGGCAGTGCGGCGGCACTGTCGCTCGCTGAGGCCGCGCGCGCCGACCGGCGGCTGTACGTGGTGGTCGTCGACGCGGCGCGTGAGCTCGAGCAGCTCACCGCCGAAGTGCGCTTCTTCGCGGGCCCGGCGCTGCCGCTGCTGCGGCTGCCCGACTGGGAAGTGTTGCCGTACGATCTGTTCTCGCCGCATCCGGACATCATCTCCGAGCGCCTGAAGACCCTCTTCGAGCTGCCCGACACGCGGCGCGGCTGCCTGATCGTAGCGGCCGACACCCTCATGCAGCGGCTGCCGCCCCGCAACTACGTGCAGGGCCGGGCGTTCGAGCTCAGCAAGGGCCAGTCCCTCGCCATCGAGCCGTTCCGGCAGAGCCTGAGCGAGGCGGGGTATGCCAGCGTGAGCCAGGTGGTCAGCCCCGGGGAGTTCGCGGTGCGCGGCTCGCTCCTGGACGTGTTTCCCATGGGCTCCTCGGCGCCGCTGCGCATCGACCTGTTCGACGAGGAGATCGAGGCCATTCGCCGCTTCGACCCCGAGACCCAGCGCTCGCTCGATGCGCTGGACAGCGTGCGGCTGCTGCCGGCGCGCGAGGTGCCCCTCGATACGCAAGCGGTCAAGGATTTCCGCCGCCGCTATCGCACGCGCTTCGAGGGAGACCCGAACAAAACCGCGATCTACCGCGCAGTGAGCGAGGGACTGGCGCCGGCGGGAGTGGAATTCTACCAGCCGCTGTTCTTCGATTCGACCGCGACGCTGTTTGATTACCTGCCGGGCAACGCGGTGATGGTGCACGACGCAGCCCTTCCGCAGGCGCTCACCAGGGCCTGGGAGGACATCGGCGCGCGCTACGAAGAGCGCCGCCACGACCTCGAGCGACCGGTGCTGCGGCCCGCAGAGCTGTTTCTGGACCCGACACAGCTCGATGCCGCCTTCGCAGCGTTCGCATCGATCACGCTCGATGCGTTCAAAGCAGACACCGAGCTGCAGGGAGCATCCGCGGAGGTGCGCAATTTCTCCACCACCGCCCCGCGCGAGCTGCGCCTCGACGTGCGCGCCGAGCATCCGTTCGCCCCGCTCGATGCGTTCCTCAAATCCTTCGAGGGACGCGTACTGCTCGCGGCGGACTCCGCCGGAAGGCGCGAGGTGCTGCACGAGATGCTGCGCGCGCAGCGCCACGACGTGCAGATCGTGCCCGGCTGGGACGCGTTTGCGGCCGGGGACGCGCGGCTCGCCCTGACCGTGGCGCCTGACCTCGAGGGACTGACGCTCACCGCGCCGCCGATCGCCGTCATCTCCGAAGCGCAGCTCTTCGGGCCGCGCGCGCGCCAGGAACGGCGCCGCAAGCGCGCTGCCGATCCGGAGGCGATCCTGCGCGACCTGCAGGACCTGAATCCCGGCGCTCCGGTGGTGCACGAGGAATACGGTGTGGGGCGCTACCAGGGACTGATGCCGATGGAGGTCGGCGGCCAGCCGGGGGAGTTCCTGGTGCTCGAATACCAGGACGGCGATCGCATCTACGTGCCGGTCCAGGCGCTGCACCTGGTGAGCCGCTACACCGGCGCCGCACCCGAGAGCGCGCCGCTGCACAAGCTCGGCACCGACCAGTGGGCCCGGGCCCGCAAGCGCGCCGCGGACCAGATCCGCGACGTGGCCGCGGAGCTGCTCGACCTGTATGCGCGGCGCAAGGCCCAGCAGGGGCTGGCGCTGCCTGTGAACGAGCTCGACTACCAGGCCTTCACCAACGCTTTCCCCTTTGAGGAAACCGAGGACCAGGCACAGACGATCCGCCAGGTCCTGGCGGACCTGCAGGGCGAGCGCCCGATGGATCGCATCGTGTGCGGGGATGTCGGGTTCGGCAAGACCGAGGTCGCCATGCGCGCAGCGTTCGTCGCCGCACAGGCCGGCAGGCAGGTCGCGGTACTCGCCCCCACGACGCTGCTCGTGCAGCAGCACCTCACGAACTTCCGCGATCGCTTCGCCGACTGGCCGGTGCGCGTGGAAGCGCTGTCGCGCTTCGGATCCTCCAGGCAGACCCAGCAGGTGCTGCAAGGACTTGAACAGGGCAAGGTGGACATCGTCATCGCCACCCACCGCCTGCTGCACGCCCATGCGCGCTTCAAGGATCTGGGGCTGCTCATCATCGACGAGGAGCACCGTTTCGGCGTGCGCGACAAGCAGCGCCTGCAGGCCCTGCGAGCGAATGTGCACGTGCTCACCCTCACCGCCACGCCCATCCCGCGCACCCTCAACATGGCGCTCGGGGGCCTGCGCGATCTGTCGCTGATCACGACCGCGCCGGCCGCGCGACTTGCGATCAAGACGTTCCTCATCGAGTGGCACGCGCCCACCCTGCGCGAGGCGGCGCTGCGCGAGCTGCGCCGCGGCGGACAGATTTACTTCGTGCAC
>CATPBM010000154.1 GCA_955652625.1 uncultured Steroidobacteraceae bacterium | reverse complement strand
GTGACGCCTTTCACGATGCGCGAGTTGGCTGGCAGTCGGAATTCGGCCATCGCTGTCCTTCAGTAGGTCCGCGCCTTGGGCGGGATCGACTCCACGTCGCTGGTCAGGGTGTTCAGATGCACCGGGCGGTAATCGAAGCGTGCGCGCTGAGGGCCCTCGACCCACACCAGCGTGTGCTTCAACCAGTTCGTATCGTCGCGCTGCGGAAAGTCCTCGCGCGCGTGTGCGCCGCGGCTCTCGGTGCGGTTGGCCGCGGAGTGGATGGTGGCGGTCGCCTGCAGCAGCAGGTTCTCGAGTTCCAGGGTCTCGAGGAGATCGGTATTCCAGATAAGTGAGCGGTCGACGATACGCACCTCGGCGAAAGAGGCGAAAGTGGCACCGATGCGCTCGATGCCCTGCGCCAGGGTCTCACCGGTGCGGAACACCGCGGCATCCAGCTGCATGGCCTTCTGCATCTCGATGCGAATCGCCGCCGTGCCGCGGCCGCCATTGGCGTTGCGCAGCCGATCCAGCCGTGCCAGTGCGAACTCGCCCGCATCCGCGGCGAGCGGCTGGTGGCGGCTGCCGGGCTCGATCAGTTCGGCGCAGCGCCGTGCCGCTTCGCGCCCGAAGATCACCAGGTCAAGCAGCGAGTTGGAACCTAAGCGATTGGCGCCGTGTACGGACACGCAGGCGGCCTCGCCCACGGCCATCAGCCCCGGGACGACGCTGTCGGCGTTGCCGTCCTTGGGCCGCACCACCTCGCCGTGATAGTTACAAGGGATGCCGCCCATGTTGTAGTGCACGGTGGGCTGCACGGGAATGGGCTCGCGGGTCACGTCCACCCCGGCGAAGATGCGCGCCGTCTCTGCAATCCCCGGCAGGCGCTCATGGATGACCGCGGCGCCCAGGTGCTCGAGGTGCAGCTCGATGTGATCGTGCTCGGGCCCGACGCCGCGCCCCTCGCGGATCTCCAGCGTCATCGCCCGGCTCACGACGTCGCGCGAGGCCAGGTCCTTGGCATTGGGGGCATAGCGCTCCATGAAGCGCTCGCCCCGGGAGTTGGTGAGATAGCCGCCCTCCCCGCGCGCCCCTTCGGTGATGAGGCAGCCCGCGCCGTAGATCCCGGTTGGATGAAATTGCACGAACTCCATGTCCTGTAGTGGCAGGCCGGCGCGCAGCACCATGGCGTTGCCATCCCCCGTGCAGGAGTGCGCCGAGGTGCACGAGAAGTAAGTACGCCCATAGCCGCCGGTCGCGAGGATGGTGGTGTGCGCGCGGAAGCGGTGCAGCGTGCCCTCCGTGAGGTCCAGCGCGACCACGCCGCGGCATACCCCGCCTTGCATGATCAGATCGATGGCGAAGTACTCGACGAAAAAGGTCGCCGCATGACGGATGCATTGCTGGTAGAGCGTATGCAGCAGCGCGTGGCCGGTACGATCGGCTGCCGCGCAGGTGCGCTGCGCGATGCCCTTGCCGTAGTGGGTGGTCATCCCCCCGAACGGGCGCTGGTAGATGCGCCCGGCCTCGGTGCGCGAGAACGGCACGCCATAGTGCTCGAGCTCGATGACCGCCGCGGGCCCCTCCCTGCACATGAGCTCGATCGCATCCTGGTCGCCAAGCCAGTCCGAGCCCTTGACCGTGTCGTACATGTGCCAGCGCCAGTCGTCCTCGCCCATGTTGCCGAGCGCGGCCGAGATGCCGCCCTGTGCCGCCACCGTGTGGCTGCGCGTGGGGAAGAGCTTGGTGATGCACGCGGTCGACAGCCCGCTCTCGGCCAGTCCCAGCGTGGCACGCAGCCCCGCCCCGCCGGCGCCCACGACGATGACGTCGTAGCTGTGATCGATGAACTGGTAGTCCCTCACGGCGCGCGCCCGAAGGCGACCCTGAGGACGGCGAATACGCCCGCCGCCGCGATGAGCACATGGGTGAAGGTGACGATGACCAGTGTCACAGTCTTGCTGCCCGCGCCGTGCACGTAGTCCTCCACCACGACGCGCACGCCGAGCTGCGAGTGCCACGTGGCAGTGAGCACGAAGATAACCAGCAGCAGCGCGGTCCAGCTGTGGCTCATCCACGCGACCACGGCCGGATGATCGAGCGCGGGCAGCGCGAGCAGCGACACCACGAACCAGATCGACAGTGGCACCAGTGCCACCGATGTGAGACGCTGCATCCACCAGTGCTGCACGCCGTCCTTGGCCGCGCCGAGCCCCAGCACGCGGCCCAGTGGACTCCTCAGGCTCATGAGGCGCGCGCCCCGGCGAACCAGGCGCCGTAAACAATGAGGAGTATCAGGGCGAGGCTGACCGCAACCACCAGCCAGGCGCTGCGGCGCGACTGCGCGCGCTCAAGTCCCCGCCCGGTGTCCCATACGAGGTGACGGATACCGGCCACCAGGTGATAGCAGAACGCGATGATGAGGGCGGCGTAGAGGAGCTTGGCGAGAGGATGGGAGAGCAATCTTGCGGCGCGCGCGTGCGCGTGCGCCCCGTCGGCCACGGCCATCAGCCAGTACACGAGCAGCAGCAGCCCCAGCGACAGGCCGACGCCTGTGAAGCGATTGAAGATGGAAGTGGCCAGGGTGTACCTGGACATCTTGTACACCGACAAGTGCGGCGATACAGGTCGCGTCGGCATAGACTAAAAATCGATGCAGCGGCCGTTTTTTTCCCAATCACCGAAACGCGTCGGCTCGGGCCCCTTGGGGCCACCGAGCTCGCGTGGCGGTGCGGTGGGGGTGTCAGCGGTGGCGGTTGCAGCTGCGAAATCGGTGGTCGGGATTGGCGCGGGGGCGGGCACGCTCTTGCGATCGGGCGTCGACATACCCATTAAGTCTGCCAGAATTCCCTGAAGGCAGCCATGGAAAGCAGAGGAAAAACAACGTTCAACTGCCTGCGCACAGAATGGAATTCACTCTCGCCCGAGTACCTCGGCGTGCTGCGCGCCCACGGGCCGGACGCCGTGTCGTTCCTGCAGGGACAGTTGTCCAACGACGTGACGCTGCTTGGGCCCGAGCGTGCGCTGCTCGCCGGTTATCACAACCCCCAGGGACGCGTCATCGCGGTGCTGCACCTGGTGCAACTGGCACGCGATGACATCCTCGTCCTCATGCCCCGCGAGCTCATCGGCGCGGTCCTGGGCCGGCTGGCGAAATTCATCCTGCGCGCGAAAGTGAAGCTCACCGATGAATCGGCGAGCTGGAGCGTCAGCGGCCTGATCGCGAGCGAAGCGCCGTCCGGCGACGCGCCGGCATTTGCCGGCGTGTTGCCGGCCACAGCGGGGGCGACGGCACGCGCCGCAGGATCCCTTGCGGTGTGCGTGGCCCAGCAACCGGCACGCTGGCTGCTGATCGCTCCCGCATCCGCTCGCGCGGCGCCGCCGGCGGATACCCCCGCGGCTGTGCAGCTGTGGCGGCGTCTGGCGATCGGCGCCGGCGATCCGCAGGTCTATGCAGCGACTACCGAGGAGTTCGTGGCGCAGATGCTCAACCTCGATGTCCTCGGCGCTATCGCCCTCGACAAGGGCTGCTATACGGGTCAGGAAGTCATCGCGCGCGCCCACTACCGCGGGCGCGTCAAGCGCCGCATGCAGCGCTTCATCACGCATGGGCCGCTGCAGCTCAAAGCGGGTGGGGGCGGCGTGCTCGCCCACGGACGGGCATTGAAGGTAGTCGACGCCGTAATCCTCACCGACGGCCGCTGCGAATTCCTCGCGGTGACGACACTGCCCGGCGCCGCTACCGAAGCCAGCGGCCCGCAGGCCGCCGCGGCGGGCGCACCGATCATCGCGCAGCAGCTTGCCCTGCCCTATGCCCTGCCAACGTAGGATTCAGCCGCTCTCCGGCCGCATGTGAGGAAAGAGTATGACGTCGCGGATCGAAGGCGAGTCGGTGAAGAACATCACCAGCCGGTCGATGCCGACTCCGAGGCCGGCGGTTGGCGGCATGCCGTATTCGAGCGCGCGCACGTAATCCGCGTCGTAAAACATCGCCTCCTCGTCGCCCTTGTCCTTGCGCGCCACTTGCGCGCGAAAACGCGCCGCCTGCTCCTCAGGATCGTTGAGCTCGGAGAAGCCGTTGGCGATCTCGCGCCCGGCGATGAAGAACTCGAAGCGCTCGGCGATAAACGGATCGGCATCGTTCGGCCGCGACAGGGGCGAGACTTCCGCCGGGTACGCATACACGAAGGTCGGGTCGAGAAGCGCGCTCTCGGCGGTGTTCTCGAAGATTGCGGTCTGTAGTTTCCCCGGCCCGTCCTCGCCCTCGAACTTGATGCCGAGCTGCTCGCAGCACTTGCGCAGGTAGGTGAGATCGCGCAGCGCCAGCGGGTCGATTCCCGGATTGTGCTCGATGATCGCCTGCTCCAGCATCAGGCGCCGGAAGGGCCTCGCGAGGTCGTAGGCGCGGCCCTGGTAGGTAATCTCCTGTGCGCCGTACAGCGCGTCCGCGAGCCCGCGGGTCGCCTTCTCGATCCAGTCCATCAGATCGCGGTAGTCGGCGTACGCGAGATACAGCTCGAGCATGGTGAACTCGGGGTTGTGCTGCGTGGACAGCCCCTCGTTGCGGAAATTGCGGTTGATCTCGTACACGCGCTCGATGCCGCCCACGATCAGGCGCTTCAGGTACAGCTCCGGCGCAATGCGCAGGTACATGTCCAGATCAAGCGCATTGTGATGCGTCCTGAACGGGCGGGCGGTGGCGCCGCCGGGAATCGGCTGCATCATCGGCGTCTCGACCTCGAGGAAGTCGAGCGCGTCGAGAAAATCGCGCAGGTAGCGCACGACACGCGCGCGCGTGCGGAACACGTTGCGGCTCGCCTCGCTCATGATGAGGTCGACGTAGCGCTGACGGTAGCGGGTCTCGGTGTCGGCGAGCCCATGCCACTTGTCAGGCAGGGGCCGGAGCGACTTCACCAGCAGGCGCAGAGTCTCCACCCGCACCGACAGCTCGCCGGTCTTGGTGCGGAACAGCACCCCGCCCGCGCCGAGGATGTCGCCGGCGTCCCAGCCCTTGAAGGCTTCGTAGGCGGCGCCGAGCGCCTCCTGCTGCAGGAACAGCTGAATCTGCCCGGTGCGGTCCGCGAGCTTCGCGAAGCTCGCCTTGCCCATGACGCGCTTGAACATCAGCCGGCCGCCGACCGTCACGCGCGTCGGATTCGCCTCCAGCCACTCGGCGCTTCGTTCGCCGAACGAATCGTGCAGCTGGCCGGCGAGCGCATCGCGGCGGAAGTCATTGGGAAACGCGGAACCCCCTGCCCCGGCACCTTGCGGTCCGCCAGCAGCGCGTCGGCGCAGTTCGGAGAGCTTCGCGCGCCGCTCCGCGATCAGCTTGTTCTCGTCGCCGCCGCGCCCATCGCTGTCTTTTTCATCTGTCATGTCTAAACGCCCGCCTTGAGCGATGCCTCCATGAACTGGTCCAGGGCCCCGTCGAGCACGGCAGTCGTATTGCCGACTTCCACCCCGGTGCGCAGGTCCTTGATGCGCGACTGATCGAGGACATACGAGCGGATCTGGTTGCCCCAGCTCACGTCCGACTTGGAGTCCTCGAGCACCTTGGCCGCGGCATTGCGCTTGTTGACTTCCAGCTCATAGAGCTTCGCCTTGAGCATTTTCATGGCAGTCGAGCGGTTCTTGTGCTGACTGCGCTCGTTCTGACATGCGGCCACGATGCCGGTAGGCATATGCGT
>CATPBM010000153.1 GCA_955652625.1 uncultured Steroidobacteraceae bacterium | reverse complement strand
TCTCGCGTTCCCGCCGACCTGAGCGCTCAAAAGACCATATTGACTGCCAGCGCCGGGGTGAGCGAGGTGGAAGTGTTGCGTCCGATTTCGATGATTCGCAGGCCCAGGAGCACTCCGATTCGCGCGCTGAGGTTGTATTCGATCGCCGGAGCAAAACCCAGCGAATAAGACGAGCCCGAGTCAGTTGGAAGACCCGCCGCGGTGCCCGGCGCGGGCGGCAGGGCGCTGGTGATGCGCGTGTTGGCGCCGTACTGATAGACGACGTCGATGGCGAGGACCCAGTTGCGGGTCAGGCTGTACTCGGCAGCCAGGTCCACCGTGTAGTCGGCACCCGGATGCGCGCGGCCGCGAAATCCATAGCGCGTGCCGTAGACGCTCTGGTCGCGCAGACTCACGGATGAGGAAAGCGTATAGGTCAGGTCCAGCCGCGCACGCAGGATCCGGCCGTTGGGCATCCAGAAGTAATCCTGGGAATACACTGACAGGCCGGTCGCATAGGCCCCCGCGCCGAAACCATCGCTCGCGCGCCCGAGGCGATCGTAGCGGCCGGTGGGCAGCGTCTCATCGAGCACCACGGCGATGGAGGGGATAAGGCGGCCGTCCTGATACTGGATCACTCCATATCCGGCCTGAACCGTGAAGTCGCCGACCCCGACGCCTGAGCTGTTGGCGGCGCCCGCGGGCTCATTGAAGGCGAAGCGCGGAATTCCGCCCACGGTCAAGCGGTCCGTCAGGCCGTACAGCATGTACGTCAACGAGCCGACATCGTGCTCGTAGGGTCCCGCGTGATGCTTACCGCCCGCGTCAAAGTGACCGACGCTCATCACGTCATAAAGATACGGCTCGATCAGCACGTGCCCCGCAGGCAAGGTCGATGCGGAAGGCGCCAGCATCGGCCCAGTCCACCAGGCGTCCTCGCGCGCCTGGTCGGCGGCCGCGGCCGTCGCGCTGCTCAGGAGCAGTAAGCAAGGGATGCAGTGTCTCAGCATGTTAGTTCGCACCAGTGGGTTTGCCGGATGATCCACGCCCGGCCGCCTTTGCGCACTCCGTTTCCTGCTGTTGCCCATTCACTTCCGGACCTCCTGACCCCGCGAGCCGCAAACGTGACGCAGGTCACATTCGCCCGCGGGTTAACTTTCCTTCACAAGGTAAGCAGTCCTTAACCTGCGACGTTGTTAACGCCCAGCAGCCGGCGGTTCCGGCTCAATAGCGACCGCGCAGAACACCCCTTTCAGGAGGAGAAGTCCATGTTGAAATCCGTTCGTACCGTTATGACAGTTGCAGCCGCCACTCTGGCGCTCGCCGGCCTTGCCACCAACGCGATGGCCGACACGCAGTGGCAGAAGGACCATCCGCGCCGCGAGCAGGTGAACAACCGCCTCGCGAACCAGAACAAGCGCATCCACCAGGAAGTGAAGGAAGGCGAGCTGAGCAAGGGCCAGGCGGCGAAGCTGCATCGCGAAGACCGCAACATCCGCAGGGAGGAGCGCGCCATGGCGAGCACCAACCACGGCCATATCACCAAGGCCGAGCAGAAGGCGCTCAACCAGCAGGAAAACCAGGTCAGCAAGCAGATCGGCAAGTAATCTGCCTCCAGCTGATGGGCGGGAGCGCGGCGCACTGCGCTCCCGCCTTTTTTTTGCCCGCGCATTACTCACCTGACACGCTCATCGCCCCGCAACGCACCCTCACGCGCGCAGTGAGAAGGGCGTGAAGTTGGTGTCGCGATCGTAATAGTCCTCCTGCTCGGCGCGTTTAAGGAACGCGACGATCCGGTAGGTCGCCGGCGTCGCGAGCACCTCCCAGGCCGATTTCAGCACGTACTGCGTCGTCGTGACGGTGAGCAGCTCGGACGTCGGCCACAGGCCCGCGAACGCGATGGTATAGAAGAGCCCGGAATCCACGAGCTCCCCACACAGGGTCGAGCCGATGATGCGGCTCCACAGCCAGCGACCCTCGGTCCAGATTTTCATTTTCGCCAGCACGTAGCTGTTGATGAACGAGCCGCACCAGAAGGCGATGATGGAGGCGCAGATGATGCGCGGGGTGTTGCCGAAGATCTCCTCGACCGCCGGTTGCCTGAGGCGCCAGAAATCCGCCGGCGGCAGACGCACGATCACCGCCGCCATGAAAGCCGCGAACACCAGGGCGGCAAAGCCGCTCCATACGGCGCGCCGATCGCGCGCGTAGCCATACACCTCGGTGAGAATGTCGCCGAACAGATAGGAAATCGGGAAAAACAACACCCCCGCCATGAAGGTCACCGCGCCGAAGAACGGCACCTGCAGGGTCGAGACCTTCGCGGGACCTATGAGATTCGCGCACAGCAGCACGCACACGTACGCGCCGAGGATCAGGTCGTAGTAACGGTAGGGTTTCACGGCAGCGCCGGCAACACAGTGCCGGCGGCCTCACCGAAGCCCACGCGCGCGTAGCCCTCGCGCTCGCACCAGCCGTGCAGCGTGACGCGATCCCCGTCCGCGAGAAAGGTGCGCGACTCCCCGTCAGCGAGCGCAATCGCTTGCCTGCCACCGGCGGTGAGCTCCAGCAGCGAGCCGGCCTGCGCCGGCAGCGGACCGGATTGCGTTCCGCTGCCCAACAGATCCCCGGGGTTGAGGTTGCAGCCGTTGACGGTGTGGTGCGTGATCATTTGCGCCACCGTCCACCACGAGTCGCGGAACGTGCTGCGCGAGAGGCGTTGCGGGGGCATGCCTGCCGCCCGCATTCGCGCGGTGTCGAGGCGCACCTCGAGCTGGATGTCGATCGCGCCGGCCTGCCGCGACGCCTCGTCGTGCAGATACGCGAGCGGGGGCGGCTCGGAGGCCGGACGCGTCCACGGCACCCGAAACGGCGCCAGCGCCTCGAGCGTCACCACCCAGGGCGAAACCGTGGTGGCGAAGTTCTTGGCGAGAAAGGGGCCCAGGGGCTGGTACTCCCACGCCTGCACATCGCGCGCCGACCAGTCGTTCAGCAGGCACAATCCGAACACGTGCTGCTCAGCCTCGGCGAGCAGCACCCGGCTCCCCTGCACGTTGCCACGACCGACGAACACGCCTACTTCCAGCTCATAATCGAGCTTGCGCGTGGGCAAGAGTTCGGGACGCGCCGCACCCGGGGGCATCAGCTGCCCGCGCGGCCGCGGAAAATCGTAGCCCGACACGCGCACTGAGGAGGCACGGCCGTGGTAGGCAACGGGGAGCCACTTGTAGTTCGGCAGCAGTGGGCTGTCGGGGCGAAAGAGCCGCCCCACCGCCGTGGCGTGGTGGATGGAGGCGTAGAAATCGGTGTAATCGCCCACGTCCGCGGCGACGCGGTACTCCGCGGCGGCCTGAGGCAAGAGCAGCGGGCGCAGCCGGGCTGCGGCCATGGCATCGCTGCGCAGCGCCCCCGAAAGCGCCGCGCGCAGCGCCCCCGCAAGCTCCGGCCCGAGCGCCATGAGGGCGTTCAGGCTCGGGTGGGCACACGCCGCGAGCGCCTGCGCGGCCGGGCCTGCGAACGGAGCGAGCCCGTGCAGCGCTGCAAGATCCAGCACCTGATCACCAATGGCGACGCCGGCGCGGAAATTCTGCCCGCTGCCGGCCGGACGGAAAGCGGCGAACGGCAGGTTCTGCACGGGAAAATCCACTCCGGGAGCGTTCGCCGACGCGACCCAGCTCGAAAGCCGCGGGTCATGCGTGGCGTTGAGCTCCCCGGGCGTACTCATCGCCCGCGATGCCCCCGCGGGGACGGGCCGGAACCCGCCGCGAAGTGCTTCTTCAGGCCGCGCCACACCTGCGCGTAGTCATCCTGCAGCAGCGGCGTATCAAGTGCGTAGCGGGTCGGGCGGATCACGGAGCGCGTCTCGAACATGAACGCCATGCTATCGGTGATGTGCGTCGGCTTCGAGGTGTCGGCGCGGCTGGCCTTCTCGTAGGTCGCAGCATCCGGACCGTGGCCGCTCATGCAGTTGTGCAGCGACGCGCCGCCGGGCGCGAAGCCCTCCGCCTTGGCGTCGTAGGTGCCTTCGATCAACCCCATGAATTCACTCGCCACGTTGCGGTGGAACCAGGGCGGGCGGAAGGTGTTCTCCATAACCAGCCAGCGTGGCGGAAAGATCACGAAGTCGAGGGCATCGACGCCGGGTGTATCACTCACCGACTGCAGCACGAGAAAGATCGAGGGGTCCGGATGATCGTAGCTGACCGAGCCGATGGTGTTGAAGCGACGCAGATCGTACTTGTAGGGAGCATGGTTGCCGTGCCAGGCAACCACGTCCAGCGGGGAATGATCCAGGCGCGCCGACCACAAGTGGCCGGCGAACTTCGCCACCAGCTCGAAGTCGCCTTCGCGGTCCTCGTACCAGGCCACGGGTGTCTCGAAGTCGCGCGGATTCGCCAGCCCGTTGGAACCAATGGGCCCAAGATCCGGCAGCCGCAGCGGCGCCCCGAAGTTCTCGCAGACGTAGCCGCGCGCCGCACTCTCGCTGAGCTCGACGCGAAAGCGCAGCCCGCGGGGAATGACTGCGACTTCTAGGGGCCGCACCTCGATCACACCGAGCTCAGTGCCGATGCGCAACGCGCCGAGCTGCGGCACGATCAGCAGCTCCCCGTCAGCATCGTAGAAAAAGCGCTGCTGCATCGAGCGGTTGGCCGCGTACCAGTGGATCCCGCAACCGCTGTGATGATCCGGGGAGCCGTTCCCCCCGAGCGTCGCCAGCCCGGCCACGAAATCGGTCGGCTCCTCGGGTAGCGGCGGCGGGCTCCAGCGCAGCTGGTTCGGTGCGGGCGCCGCCTCATCAAAGCGGCTGCTGATCCGGCCGTCGCCGGTGCGCTCAAAGCGCCCGTGCACGGCAGCCGGCCGGATGCGGTACAGCCAGCTGCGGCGGTTGACGTGACGCGGCGCCGTGAAGGCCGTGCCCGAGAACTGTTCCGCGTACAGACCGTAGGGGGGCTGCTGGGGTGAGTTGCGTCCCTGCGGCAGCGCACCCGGCAGCGCCTCGCTCGAAAAGTGGTTGCCGAAGCCGCTCTGGTAACGCAGCGCAGCGCCGTCTGCGACGCCGGCAGCCCCTCGCGCGACGGTGCTCATGGCCTTGCTCCCCGGGTTGGAATGCGCTAAGTGTGGCGATATACGGTTGCGCACGCAACTTTCTGGAGGACGCCGTGGGCAAATCCGCGCGCCGCGCTTCGCTGCAGCTGGGGGGGTTCGTTCCCTTCCGGCTGAATCGCCTCGCTGCCGGCGTCAGCCAGCATCTGTCGGCCATCTACCGCGGGCGCTTTGCGCTGGAAATCCCTGAATGGCGCGTCATGGCCACGGTCGGCCAGGACCGCGGCTGCACCGCGCAACACGTGGCTGCCAGCACCCGCATGCACAAGACGCGCGTCAGCCGCGCGATCGCGCATCTCACGCGACGGGGCCTGATCGGGCGCTCGGCCGCCAAGCGCGACCGGCGCGAGATGCAGCTGCGCCTGACAGCTGCCGGGCGGCGCATGTACCGGCAGCTCGTGCCGCTGGCGCTCAGGCGCGAGCGGGCGCTCCTTCAGTGCATGAGCGCGGCCGAGCGGCGCGCGTTTCTCGCAGGAGTTGATCGGCTCGAGCGCTTCCTGGGCCTTGCGGATCACCCCACGCTGAGCTGCTACCATGCCGGGCGTGTGGCGATTTGCCCTTTGTCTGCTTGCCGGCGTGCTCGCCTGGACGTCGCCGGCGCGCGCGACGGATAGCGCGCCCCCCGCACCTGCGCCAGTGGCGCAATCGGCGCAGGTGATCCTCGATGCCACCGCGACCCCGCGCGGTCTTGTTCTGCGCTTGCGGAGCGCGCCAGGCTCAGCCCCCCTGTCAGTGACGGGTCTTGCGGTCAGCGTCGATGGCAGGAGCGCCGCCGCCACACAGCGCCCCGGCGGTTCCTGGTGGGTGAGCTGGCCGGGCCCCGGCGTTCCACGGGGCGGCTTGCTCGAAGTCGTCGTGATGCATGATGGCATTCGCGAGTTGCTGAGCGCACCGGTGCCTGCGGCGGAGGGCACTGCGGGCAACCCTGCCAGCAGCCCGAGCATGCTGCGAGATCACAAGCAGCTGGCGTGGTGGATCCTCAACATCGCCATCGTGCTGATTGCGGTGATCGCCATCTCGCGCCGCATGTCCTGATCTGAGAGACGCCAGCACGTCACTGCGACGTGAGGGCCTTCAGATAGTGGTAGTAGAACTCGTTTCCCGTGTAAAACGCGGCCACACGCACGCGCTCATCGCGTCCGTGCTCGCGATCATCGTCACGATCGACGGCAACCCCTGCGAGAGTATAAGTCGGCATGCCCGCCGCACTCGTGTAGATGGCGTCCGAGGCGCCCGGACTCATGTAGGGGATGATCCTGATGTTCGGCCAGGTGGCGGCCACTACCCTGTGCAGCGGCTTGAGCACTTCGGGCAGCAGCGGCGGCGGGGGGAAGGCGCGCCGGTCCGAGCCCTTGTCGAGGAT
>CATPBM010000152.1 GCA_955652625.1 uncultured Steroidobacteraceae bacterium | reverse complement strand
CGCAGGGCGAGGCACTGCGCGAGCGGCACGCCGAGCGCGCTGGAATGCGACCAGGCGGCGCTATCGAGCCACCTCAGATACACCGCGTTGTTGACGTGACCGTAGGCGTCGATGTCCGCGGGCTGAACGGACAGCTCGACAACGTGCGGGGCGGGGAAATCGAATTCAGTCACCGCTGTGGCGCTCCCGCGCCACGGCACGATGCCCGATATCACGACGGTACTGGACGCCCGGCCAGCGAACGGCATCCGCCAGCTCGTAGGCGGCGCGCTGTGCCGCGCCCACGCCCGCGCCGAGTCCCACCGCGCACAACACGCGCCCGCCATTGGTGAGCACCCTGCCTGCCTCGAGCCTGGTGCCGGCGTGGAAGATCTTGCCGGGCAGACGCGCGGCGCGCTCCAGACCCTCGATGACATCGCCCTTGCGCGGGGGGTCGGGATAACCGGCGGCGGCCATGACCACACCGAGCGCTGCGCGCGCATCCCACGCGGCGCTCACTGTGTCGAGCTTGCCGGCGAGCGCCGCCTCGCACAGCACGCTGAGATCGGACTGCAGCCGCATGAGCACCGGCTGGGTCTCAGGATCACCAAGGCGGCAGTTGTACTCCAGCACGTTCGGGGTGCCGTCGGGCGCGATCATCAGCCCGGCGTACAGGAAGCCGGTATAAGGCATGCCATCGGCGGCGAGCCCGCGGACGGTTGGCTCGATGACCTCGCGCATGATGCGCGCGTGCAGCGCAGGCGTAACCACCGGGGCGGGCGAGTAGGCGCCCATACCGCCGGTGTTGGGGCCGCGATCGTCATCGTGAAGACGCTTGTGGTCCTGCGAGGTGGCGAGCGGCAGGATGTGCGCGCCGTCCGCCATGACGATGAAGCTCGCTTCCTCGCCCGGCAGGAACTCCTCGATCACCACCTCGCGGCCCGCATCCCCGAACTGTCCGCCGAACATCGCCTGTGCCGTGGCCAGTGCCTCATCCGCGGATGGCGCGATCACGACGGCCTTGCCGGCGGCGAGACCGCTCGCCTTCACGACCAGCGGCATGCGCTGCGCGCGCACCCAGGCAGGATCGAACGTGTCGCGGGTGAAGCTCGCGGAGCGCGCGGTCGGAATCCCGTGACGGCGCAGAAATTCCTTGGCGAAGGCCTTCGAGCCCTCGAGCTGCGCGCACGCGCGCCGCGGTCCGAAGCATCTGAGGCCGGCGGAAGCGAAGGTATCGACCACGCCCGCGACCAGCGGTGCCTCCGGTCCGATGATGGTGAGATCGATGCGCTCCGCGGTTGCCAGATGCGCAAGTCCCGCGACGTCCTCCGCCGCGAAGCTCGCGTTGCGCACCTTCGGTTCGGTGGCGGTCCCGGCGTTGCCCGGAGCCACGAGCACCTCGCTCACGCGCGCCGCGGCGGCGCACTGCCACGCGAGCGCGTGCTCGCGGCCGCCGCCGCCCACGATGAGAATTTTCATCAGTGCCGGAAGTGGCGCATGGTGGTGAACACCATGGCCATATCGTGTTCGTCCGCCGCGGCGATGACTTCGGCGTCGCGCATGCTGCCGCCCGGCTGGATGACCGCGCGGATACCCAAGCCGGCGGCGATATCGAGGTTGTCGCGGAACGGAAAGAAAGCATCCGACGCCATCACCGAGCCCGCCACGGTGAGCTTCTCGTCCGTGGCCTTCATGGCTGCGATGCGCGTCGAGTAGACGCGGCTCATCTGCCCCGCGCCCACGCCGATGGTTGCGCCATCGCGCGCGAACACGATCGCGTTCGATTTGACGAACTTGGCTACCCGCCAGGCGAACCTCAGGTCCGCAAGCTCCGCTGGGGCTGGCTTGCGGCGCGTGGGCACGCTGAGCGCTGCTTCCGGCAGACCCGCGCGGTCGCGCGACTGGACCAGGAGCCCGCCGGTGACGCTGCGCAACTCGAGCTCGCCGCCGGCGGCGGGTTCGAGGTCGCCGAGCACGAGCACGCGCACGTTGGGCTTGCCGGCGAGGATGCCCGCCGCGTCCGCGCTCACCGCAGGCGCGGCGAGCACCTCGACGAACTGGCGTGCCACGATGGCGGCAGCGGTGGCCGCATCCAGCTCGCGGTTGAACGCAATGATGCCCCCGAATGCAGAAGTCGGGTCCGTGCGCCAGGCGGCCTCGTAGGCCGCGAGCGCCGTGGCGGCAACGGCCGCGCCGCAGGGGTTGGCGTGCTTGACGATGACGCAGGCGCAGGTCTCGAACTGGCGCACGCATTCGATGGCCGTGTCCGCGTCCGCAATATTGTTGAACGACAGGTCCTTGCCCTGCAGGACACGTGCCGCCGCGACGCCGGTGCCGCGGGCCGCGGCGTCCCGGTAGAACGCCGCGCTCTGGTGCGGGTTCTCCCCGTAGCGCAGGTCCTGCACCTTCTCGAAGACCAGCGGCAGGGTGGCGGGGAAGGGTGCGCTCGCCACGGCCTGCTGCGCCGACAGGTAGCCCGCGACCACGGTGTCGTAGGCGGCGGTGTGGGCGAAGGCCTTGGTCGCGAGTCGCGCGCGCAGTGCGAAGTCACTTCCGCCCTGGTGCGTGTCGAGTTCGTTCAGGACCCCGGGGTAATCCGCGGGGTCCACGACCACGAGCACCGACTCGTGATTCTTCGCCGCCGCGCGCAGCATCGCCGGTCCCCCGATGTCGATGTTCTCGACCGCCTCGGCGTAGCTGCATCCGGGGCGCGCCACAATGGCGGCGAACGGATACAGATTCACCACCAGCAGGTCGATGGGCGCGATGCCATGCTGCGCCATGACGGCGTCATCGACGCCGCGCCGACCGAGGAGCCCGCCGTGAATCCTCGGATGCAGCGTCTTCACCCGCCCGTCCATGATCTCGGGGAAGCCGGTGTAGCTCGCGACCTCGCGCACCGGCACGCCGCTCGCGGCCAGCAGGCGCGCCGTGCCGCCCGTGGACAGGATCTCGATGTTGCGCGCCGCGAGCGCGCGCGCCAGCTCGAGGACGCCGCTCTTGTCGGAAACGGAAAGAAGTGCGCGGCGTACCGGCTGCGGCATCGGCTTGACCCTCAAACCCGCGGTCGGTCGCGGCGCAAGTCAAATCCGGGGCTTACGACCCCGCAAGCCCGAGCTGCTTCAATTTCTTGCGCAGCGTGCCGCGATTGATGCCGAGAATGCCCGCGGCCCGGCTCTGGTTGCCTTCCGCGTAGTCGAGCACCACCCGAAACAGGGGCTCCTCGACCTCGCGCAGCACCAGGTCGTAGAGGTGGGCGGGCTGGTGGCCATTCAGGCTCGTGAAGTAATTGCTCAGGGCGCGCTCGGCGTGGTTAC
Organism: uncultured Steroidobacteraceae bacterium; assembly: GCA_955652625.1. Classification (GTDB taxonomy): domain Bacteria; phylum Pseudomonadota; class Gammaproteobacteria; order Steroidobacterales; family Steroidobacteraceae; genus 13-2-20CM-66-19. Next base: position 2,012 of record CATPBM010000152.1, on the reverse strand, counting down.
GCAGCGGCAGATCGCGACCGTGTGCTCGGGCGGCGGTGGCGTCGCGCGCTCGAGGCTTTCTCTTTGCCGTCATTGTGAGACCCCCAATCATCAGGCCGCCGCGGCGGCCTCGCTCACCCAGACTTCGAAATGCTTACGCGCGTGCGCGAACTGTGCGGCCGTGCTCTCTGCCCCCATCAAATCCCGGCGAACTTGCTCCGGGCTCCCCAGCAATTGCTGGCAATACCAGCCGAGATGTTTGCGCGCGATCCGGACTCCGGTCTCCTCGCCATAAAAGGCGTACAGCGAGTCGAGGTGCGTGAGGATGATATCACGCACGTCGGCGCGCTGAAGTGCCGGCATCTGAATTCTCTCTCGCAGATGGGCGTTGACAGCACGAAAGATCCATGGCGCACCGTGGCTCGCGCGCCCGATCATTACTCCGTCTGCGCCGGTGAAAGCAAGTACCTCGTGCGCTTTTTGCGGCGTATCGATGTCGCCGTTCGCGAAGACCGGAATGCGTACCCGCCTCTTGATGTCGCGAATGGTGTCGTACTCGGCGGTCCCTGCGTAAAAATCCGCGCGCGTGCGCCCGTGCACGGCCAGCGCGGCAATGCCGCAGCTCTCGGCGATGCATGCAATGTTCACGCCGTTGCGGTGCTCGCGGTCCCAGCCGGTGCGGATCTTTAGGGTCACGGGCACGTCGACCGCGCGCACGACAGCATCCAGGATGCGCGCCACCAGTGGCTCGTCGGTGAGCAGCGCCGAGCCGCACAACCTGCCGCAAACTTTCTTCGCCGGGCATCCCATGTTCAGATCGATGATCTGCGCGCCGAGCGCCACGTTCGCGCGCGCCGCTTCGGCGAGCGCTTGCGCATCCGCGCCCGCGAGCTGTACCACGCGCGGCTCGGGCTCGCCTTCATGGTTCATGCGATGGCGCGACTTGGACGTATTCCACAGCCGCGCGTCCGAGGTGATCATCTCGGAAGCCGCGAGCCCTGCCCCGAACGTGCGGCACAGGACGCGGAACGGCCTGTCCGTGACCCCGGCCATGGGCGCGAGCAAGACAGCCGAGGGCAGGGCATAGGGTCCGATCCGCAAGCGAGGCTTCCTTTCGCGTCAGCGCGTGTTGGCGTCGTTTGCGCAGGCCACGCCCCCGCCACGGGCGGGCAGGCAGGCGTCGAGCTCGAATCCCACGGCGTTGGCGCCCGGATCCACGAAGCCCATTTGCGCATCGATCCGCTGGCCCGCGGACAGGAACGAGGACGCGGGAACAGCGTGCGGCAGGTAGAACCGCGGCGCCACCTCGCTCGAGGCGATGCGGTTGCCGAAGCGATCCTGCAACGTCACGCGCAGCAGCGGCAGGGGTTGCGGTTGTTGCGCCGCGTTCTTGATGCTCGCGCGCACCGTGATCAGGCCGGTGCCCGCCGGATCGGTGGAGGCACCAAGTTGGCGCACGTCGTAGGCGTGCAGATCCCAGCGCGGCATGAGATGTACACCCAGTGCGGCGTACAGCGTCGTGAGCGGCCGATTGAAACGTGCGTTGGCGGCGAGCTCGTCGCGGTAGTGATTGACGATCTGCGCGAGCAGCCCGAACAGCGCAACAGCCGCGCCGATGCGCCACGCGAGCGGCAGGAAGCGCCTGAGGGTGCCGCCCTCGCGCACTTGCGGATCCGCAGCAGCCCCGAAGTCCGCGGCGAGCTCATCGCGTTCGTCAGCGGATTCGTCGATCGCTGCCGGCACGGGCGGCATGCGAGCGGTCGCTGGCGCAGCTGCGGCCTGCCGAGGGCGCGTATGGGCGGCGTGCTGCGCGCTGGGCCTGATGCGAGCAGGTCCCGGCGGCAGCGCGGCGGCTGGCGCTGGGGCCACTGGAAGGGGGTCAGCGGCGGGAGACTGCGGGCTCGCGGGCGCGTGCTCCCGCTTCGCCGCAGTGTCGCCCTTCAGCATGGAGGCCAGGAATGCCGCGTCGATCTCCACCTCGAACTCCTGCTCGGCAGGCTCTTCCTCAGCAGCTTCCTGGGTGGCTTCCTGAT
>CATPBM010000151.1 GCA_955652625.1 uncultured Steroidobacteraceae bacterium | reverse complement strand
CCTGAATGCGGTGAGCGCACTGACGCTCGCCGCATTCAGGTCACGGCAGCGCGCCTCGAAAATGCGCTGCGCCACGAAGAGAAGTTGCGCCTCGCTGTGCGCGCCACCGCTGCCAGGCGCCACGCCGTATTCGGCCGCCCGTTCGCTCGAGCGCTGCAGCGAGTCCCCGAGCGCGCCCGCATCCAGGAGCGGGTAGCCGCGTGCCGCCTCGTGCGCGGCCTCCCGCCACAGCAGCCACTCCTCGGCAGAGCCAAGAATCCGCGGCCCTGCAGGGGAGCCTTCCGCCTGGCGCTCGCATTCGCGGCGCGCCCATCCCGAGGGCGTCAGAACGTCCGCACTCGCCCACACGCTCTCCCCAGCTGCGAGCTGCGCGGCCGCGTGCGCCAGCTGCACCGCCCGCATCCGCTGGCGCGAGGGGACCACGATCGTCCCGCCCCGCCGGATGTGAACGCCTAGGTCGCTGGGAAGCGTAAACAAAACAGTAGGTTGAGTTCTCTTTGAGAGAAGTTACTTTAACCGAGAGGCAACGCTCACGACATTCACCGCCCCGCCGGCCTGTGCGCCGTGCCCGGCGCGCTCGTAAGCCCCGAGCAGCTCCTCGATGCGGGCAAACACCTCCCGCAGCGTCGCCGCGTCGGGCAGATTCGTGACGCGGAAGTGGTTGCGGTACGGCACGTTGAAGCTGACGCCGGGTGCGACCAGGACATGCTTCTGCTCGAGCAGATCGAGCGCGAATTGCTGATCATCGAAGTCCGGGAGCACGGCCGGATTCACGCCGACGAATGCGTACATGGCGCCTTCCGGAGGCGCCAGCGTCAGGAACCGGCTGCGCTGCACGGCCGTGAGGATCGCGGCGCGTGAGTCGTGCAGCCGCCCGCCCGGGCAGACGAGCTCGCGCACGCTCTGGTGGCCACCGAGGGCGGTCTGCACTGCCCACTGTGCCATGACATTGCTGCACAGGCGCAGCGATGAGAGCAGCTCGAGCGCATTGAGATACTCCGCCGCAGGCTGGGTGCGCCCGGAGAACACCGCCCAGCCGACGCGGTAGCCGCAGGCGCGATATACCTTCGACAGGCCCGAGAGTGTCGCGCACAGTGTGTCGTGCACCAGCGTCGCCATGGGCACAAACGCTGCTCCGTCATACGTCATCCCGTCATAGATCTCGTCGCTGAAGACGATGAGGCCATGGCGCTCGGCCAACGTCGCCAGCGCCTCGAGCACCGCGCGCGGATATACGGCGCCCGTGGGATTGTTGGGGTTGATGATGACGATGGCGCGCGTGCGCTCGGTGACGAGGCGCGCGAGCTCCTGCGGGTCGGGTACGAAAGCGTTCTCAGGACGGCACGGATAATGCACGGCACGGCCGCGATTGAGGGTCACGGCCGCAGTCCACAACGGGTAGTCCGGGCTCGGTACCAGCACCTCGTCGCCGTCGTTGAGGAGCGCGCGCAGTGTGAGATCGATGAGCTCGCTTACGCCGTTGCCGATGAACACCTCCTCGACGCTCACTCCATGGATGCCACGCTCCTGCTGCTGCATGACCACCGCTTCGCGCGCCGGGAAAATGCCCTTCTGGTGGCAGTACCCTTCAGCCTCCCCCAGGTTCTCGATCATCGCGAGCCGCATGGTCTCGGGCGTGCGCAGACCAAACGCCCGCGGGTTGCCGATGTTCAGCGAGACGATCTCATAGCCCTGGCGCTCGAGCTCGTGGGCGCGCCGCGCGAGTCGCCCGCGGATCTCGTAGCGCACGTGCCTGAGGCCCTCGCTCGGGCGAATGCTTGGTTCGGTCTTCATGGGAAGAAGAATAGCGTAAGTCGCGCGTCCCGCTTACGGGGCTCGAGGCGAACTGTGACCCCTTCAGATCTGCCGGCCGCAGGCTCAGGCCAGCTCGCGCCAGCGATGACATGCCACGTACTGGCCGCCGCCGGCGTCCTCCCATGCGGGGATGCGCTCGTGACACACCGGCGCGACATGGGGGCAGCGGGTGTGGTACACGCAGCCGCTCGGCGGAGAGAGCGGCGAAGGAGGCTCTCCGGTCAGCACGCGTGTGAGCCGCGCCGGCTGCACGTCCGGGTCGGCACTTGGGATCGCCGCCAGCAGCTCGCGCGTGTAGGGGTGGTGCGGCTGCTCATACAGCATCGGGGCCGGCGCAAGCTCCATCATGCGTCCGAGATACAGCACCAGCACCCGTTCGCACAGGCGCCTGACGAGGGCGAGGTTGTGGCTGATGAATATCAGGCCCATGTCCGCCTCGCGCCTGAGCTCACCGAGCAGCCCCACGATCTGCTGCTGGGTGGGGATATCCAGCGCGCTGACGGGCTCGTCGCACACCAGCAGTCGAGGTTTGAGGATCATGGCGCGCGCGATACTCACGCGCTGCGCCTGGCCGCCGGAGAGCTCATGTGGGTAGCGGCCGGCAAGCGCGGGCGGCAACCCCACGCGCTGCAGCGCCGCGAGGCCTTCCTGCATGCGCCCGGCGGCGCTCCCCGCCAGCGCGAGCGCGCGCAGCGGCTCGGTCACGATCTGCCCGACCGTCATGCGCGGATCGAGACTGCCGAGCGGATCCTGGAACACGATCTGCAGATCGCGCCGCAACGCGCGCAACGCACGCGGCGGCAGCTCCTGCAGCGCCTGGCCCATCCATACGACGCGACCGGCGGCGGTGGGCAGCAGCGCCAGCGTGGCGCGCGCCAGTGTCGACTTGCCGCAGCCCGATTCCCCCACCACGCCGAGGGAGGCGCCGGCGCTGAGCTGGAGACTCACTTCGGTGAGCGCCGCGAGCTCGATCCGCGGAGCAAACCAGCCCT